>JAFZAR010000294.1 GCA_017557085.1 Verrucomicrobiota bacterium
CTTTGCAATCACAAAATCCCGCAGAGGCTCATTCTGAACCCCCGATGGTTTGATCAAGGACAAATGTTGACCTCGTCTTTCAGGATACTAAAAAAGACCGTTCCCTAAATTCAGGAAACGGTCTTTTGATTTTTACAACGCCTTATCGGGTTTTACTATTTCTTTTCGGAGAGCAGTTTGATGCACATGTCGAAATAGGCACCGCCGGTGAGGTTATGGAGTTCCACCGCGATGGTGTTTTTGCCTTTCTTAATGGCTTTGCGGAAGGCGGCCATATCGATATCCATGGGAGAATAGCTGCCATTCCAGTCGGCGTAACGGGCGATCTCGACTCCGTTCAGGTAGATGACCGGATCCTGATCATAGAAGATCTCCAGGTAAACGATGTCGCCGGTATTCAGATTTTCATTCCAGTCAAAGTCGCGGCGCAGCCAGAGCTGATCGGTTTCCCATTCGGTGTTGACCTTGGCGTTTCTGTTGTCTTTTTTGATGACAGCGTTGCCGAAACCGGCTTTGCCTTCTCTCCAGCCGTCTTTGCCTTCGGCGGTCTGCCAGCCGTTGGCAGGAGTTTGAGTGGTGTAGAGCCAGGTCAGCTCAGCATCCATGATGGTCTTTTCGGCAAAGGCGTTTTCAGCACCGGCATAGACCATGTCGTGGAGTTTCTTCAGATTGGCGCGGCCGTACTTGTCCACCTTGCGGTCGTAGGTCAGCAAACCGTTGTTTTCTATTTCCACGTCGGTCGTCTGGGTATAGACGGAAGCAGCCAGACCTTTACCGGCCAGGCGGCTCAGGCGTGTCATCAGCGATGTGTAGCGCGCGAAGGAGTCTTCGGTGCTCTTGTCGCTGACATAGCCCCAGGCACCTTCATTCTTCCAGGTGTGGTCAGCGATGACCAGTCCCAGACCACCGAATTCACCCAGCACGGAGATGCGGTTTGGCATCAGATCGAACATACCCGGTCCCGGATAGTTGTGCATATCTTTGGTGTCGCCCACACCGTGATCGGTCCAGCCGGAGGGACCATCCACCAGACGGGTCTTGTCATAATTCTGGACCCAGCGGAGAGTGGCGTTGGCTTTGAAAGCTTCCTGTTCGCCCCAGCCTTCATTGTAGGGCACCCAGACCACGATAGAAGGAATGGGCTGGAGAAGATCCATCATGCCCTTGAGCTCACGGCGATAAGAACCGTAGCGGGCGTTGACATTGCCCGGACCAGAAGTCATATCCTGCCAGACCATGATGCCGAGTTTATCGCACCAGTAGTAGTAAAGCATCGGCTCGATCTTGATGTGTTTGCGCATCATGTTGAAGCCGGCATCCTTGAGGAACTGAATGTCGAATTTCAGAGCTTCTTCGCTGGGCGGAGTCAGCAGACCATCCGGCCACCAGCCTTGATCCAGCGTACCCTGCATATAGATCTTTTCTCCATTGAGGAAAAAGCAGTTGGCACCGTTCTTGTCTTTGCCCATCTTGATCTCGCGCATACCGAAATAGCCTTCCACCTTATCGGTGCCACTGTCGGAAGTCAGAGCGATGTCCAATGTATAAAGATAAGGATTATCCGGTGACCAGAGCTGAGCGTCCTTGATCTTCAGTTCGACCGGTTTTTCCCAGTTCTTAACCTTGCCGCTGGCCACTTTCTTACCGTTTTCATCTTTCACGGTGATGGTGGCTTTGGCACCCATCAGATTGCCTTTGGTCTTGAGAGTGACCTTGGCGATGCCTTTGGCAATATCGCTGTCGATATTGTAGCCGGTGACATAAGTGGAGGGGACTGTCTCCATCCACACAGTCTGCCAGATACCGGAACAGGCGGTGTACATGATGCCCTGTGGTTTCAATACCTGTTTGCCGGTGGCGTTCATCCAGGAATCCGTGGGATCCCATACATAAACGGCCAATTCATTCTTGCCCGGACGGACGGCTTTTGTCGCGTCGATCGTTTGGGGCAGGATGCCGCTTTCGTGCGGATATTCGGAAACTTCAATGCCGTTGACAAAAACCTGGCTGCGGTAATCTACGCCGTCAAAGTGGAGAAGCAGACGATCACCGTTGAGTTCATTCACATCGAATGTGCGATGATACCAGATCGCTTCGTTGGGCTGGACTGTGCGTCCCACGCCGGAGAGCGCGGATTCCATCGCGAAAGGAACCAGGATCTGACCTTGCCAGGCCGGCTTGGCAGGTTCCTGCCAGTCGCAGACCGAAGGAGTCGCGCCTTCTTTGGCATCGATAGCGGTGATGGCATAATCCCACATACCGTTCAGGTTGACCCAATTATTGCGTTTCAAATTAGGCCGGGGATGTTGTTGCCATGCGGTTTCGGGGGTCATTTTTTCGCCCCAGACCGTCATCAGTGGAGAGGTGACAGCCGGTTTATAGGCTGCGTTTGTATTCGCGGCATACGCTGTAGCAGCGATAAGCGCGCAGAATCCGTAACAAAGAGTTCGATTCAACTTCATTGGCGATAATCATAAGGAAATCCCCACTGAAGTCGAGCGAAAAAGTTCTATGTCTTAAGAGTATTTAAGGACCACGCGGAAAACGATATTGCCGGCATCGCGCAGACGATCCATCAATTTTTCGATCAATTCCTGCAAATTTTTAGTCGCGAGGATGTTGACCATGGAATCCGCCTTGTTGGGATTGGAATAGAGAGTCTTCAGCAGAGTCAGCATGATATGGTCGGTCTCCGTTTCGCAGTAGCGCAGACGGGAATTCATTTCCTTGACGGCTTCCACATTCGGTTTATTGCGAAGTTGTTTGACCATTTCGATCAGGATGTCTGCGGATTGTTTGATATAGTCGGCCGGCATCTTGAAATTCTCATGCTGGATCGCGTCCTGAAAGACAAAAAACTGCGAAAGGAATTTCTCTGCCGTTTTGCTGATCTTGGTTAAGGCTGAGGAAAGAGCCTCGATGTCCTCGCGGTCGAACGGCGTGATAAAGGAAATGCAGAGCTGATGGGAGATCTCATCATTCAATTCCTTGCTTTTGCGGCGCTTCTGCACGATCTCATCTACAGATTTAAGCGTTTCGGGTTCAACCAGCGCCTGCGCGAGCGACTTTACACTGGATGAGCTGGATTGTGCCAGAGCTTCGATCAGGTCGAAGAACCGCTCATCACGACAGAAAAATTTTTGTAATGAAAACATGGTTTAGCTGAAAATTTAGATTCCGAAAATGAATTGAACAATCTTGAAAGTGAAAAATCCGATCAAACAAGTGATAGGCAGCGTCAATACCCAGGCCCAGATCATGCTGCCGGCTACGCTCCATTTGACCGCGCTAAAGCGTTTGGTTGCGCCCACGCCCATGATGGAGGTGGAAGTCACATGCGTAGTGGAAAGAGGAATGCCCCAATGGCTGGCTACATGGATGACCAAAGCTGCCATACTCTGTGCGGCAAAACCGTTCATCGGGTTCATACGAACCAGCTTAGAGCCCACCGTCTTGATGATCCTCCAGCCGCCTGTGGCGATGCCCGAAGCCAGCGTGATGGCGCAGACCCAAGTGAGCCAGGTGGGAACCGCAAACTCGTTCAGCTTGAGGAAATCCAGCCAGTGCGGAAGATTGTCAAAAGTGCCCGCCGCTGTCGCTGTGACTAGGCTTAATGTGATGATGCCCATAGTCTTTTGCGCGTCATTCGTGCCGTGGGAAAAACTGATCCAGGCAGAACTGAGGATCTGCAGTTTGCCAAAATTGCGATTGATCCCGGCCGGTTTGAAAGGTCTGAAGATCAGCATCAACAATCCCATGAAAACAAAACCCGCTATCAAACCGATAATAGGAGCAAGAAACAGAGGCTTAATCACTTGCGGCCATAGACCGGTGAGGTGTCCGCCTTCTTCCACACACCAGTGGATCACACTCCAGTTGGAATGCGATACGGCCAGAGCCGCGCCGCAGAGTCCGCCAATCAGCGCGTGGCTGGAACTGGAGGGTAGCCCCACATACCAGGTCAAAAGATTCCACAGGATGCCGGCAATCAAACCACACATAATAGTCTCTTGCGTAATGTAATGGATATCTACCAGCCCCTTGCCGATAGTCAGTGCCACCGCGTGACCGGAAAGAGCGCCCAGCAAATCGAAAGTCGTAGCGATGATGATGGCTTGCCGGGGAGAAAGAACACGGGTCGCGATAGAAGTGGCAATAGCGTTGGCTGTGTCATGGAAACCATTGACGTATTCAAAGATAAGCGCAACAATGATGACGCAAAAGACAAGAGTCATATCTGAAAGTAATCGTTCATTCCCGGCAGAATCATCAGAATGCCGGAAAACGCCGTGGGGAACCACCAACGACAGCATCATTCTATCATGTCCGTGAAACAGAAGCAAATAGAATGCAGCGGAGCGGAGAAATTAATTTTTGAAATTTATATAAAATGTTGATTTTTATTATTTTATAAAAGAATGAAAAAGATATTTTGAAAAAAGAAGCAAACCCTCAAAAATTTTTTTTATACCCGTTTTCTGGCGCGAATATGTGGAATGTTCTTATCCTCAAGAGGCTTCGGCAGGGACTGTGAATAACCTGTGAATAAGTGTGAATATATTCTGCTGGTCAGCGGCTCTTTGAATGGCTAAAGTCAATCCCGGTAAGCGGAGAGCTACTCTAGCGGCGATAGCACTTGGTCACAACGGTGATGAAGCTGATTTATTGTCTCAACTCTTTTGAATTGAATATGTTATGTTTTTTATTCTCGGCTTCTTTTCCCGTTGTGGAGAATGGAAGTTTGAATTCTAACTTACTCATTTTGAATGCAGTGAAGCCGGAGAATGTTTTTTGAGGTTGAACTCCGTGAATAACTTTTAATTTTGTTTTAGAATATCAACATGCTGGCTAATCAGTTATGGGAGCGGACGTGTGAGCGTCTAAAGAAAATCTTCACCGCAGAGGTTTATCGGCTGTGGATTGCCAGGCTCAAAGTGCTTGATTATGAAAGCAATATCCTTTCACTTGGGGTTTGGGATGAGTTTGCGCAGATTTGGTTCAAAGAGAATTACGTCAGTGCGCTCGAAGCTACACTCCGGGAAATCACCGGGGAATCTATAACGGTTCAATTACAAGTCGTTTCTTTTGAGGATCATTCAGAATCTTCCGAAGAACAGGAAGATTCCTCTCAAACAGAAAAACTTACGGAATCTTCTGTCTCACAAAATATGCCCGCGATCCCGCCGACTGTTTATACGCCTGGAACCACAACGGAAGTTCAAAACATATTGAACCCGAAATATACTTTTGAATCCTTTGTGGTAGGTGATAACAGCAGCATGGCACACGCGGCTGCAATGGCCGTTGCCCAAAATCCGGGACAAAGTTATAATCCGCTATTTATCTATGGCGGAGTGGGTTTAGGAAAAACCCATTTGCTTCATGCTATCGGTAACCGGGTGATTGCCAACGCGGTGAAAATGGGAAAACGGGTAAGAGTTGTTTATGTGACTCTGGAGAAATTCCTGAATGAATATATCGAAGCAGTCCGGGAACAGAAGTGTGATCGTTTTCGCAGAAAATATCGCCGGGTGGATGTACTTTTAATTGATGACGTTCAATTTCTTACGGGCCGTGAAGGTCTTCAGGAAGAGTTCTTCCACACTTTCAATGACCTCTATAATGACAAGAAGCAGATCGTTTTGACCTCTGACCGTTCGTTGAGCGAAATCAAAAAGCTGGAGGAACGTCTGGTTTCCCGTTTCAGCTGGGGCCTGGTCACCGATATCCAGCCGCCGAATGTGGATCTGAGAATGGCCATTCTCAAGCAAAAAGCGAAAGATATGAATTTCCAGATGCCTGACGAGGTCTGCGTATTCTTGGCACAGAAAATCCGCGCCAATGTCCGTGAACTGGAAGGAGCTTTGATCCGAATGGGCTCCTATATCAATCTGACTCAGGCTTCTTGGAGCATAGAGACGGCCAAAGTGGCTTTGCAGGATCTGTTAAGCCGACAGCTTGCCCAGGCACCCAATATCGAGGATATCCAGAAGAAAGTGGCCACAGTGTATGATATTCGAGTGGCAGATCTTATAAGCAAAAAGCGTCCTGCCAACATAGCCTTTCCGCGTCAGGTCGCCATGTATCTGTGCCGCGAGTTGACTCATCAGCCTTTGATAGCCATTGGCGAGGCTTTTGGCGGAAGAGATCACGGGACAGTTATTCACGCATGTAAAGTGGTTGAGAACCAGATGGATGTGGATGACAATGTGCGTAATTCCATCCAAAAGCTCAAGAACGAACTGGAATATTAAAACACATCGTCTGTGAAAACTTGGCCAGAGACCCTTGAGATCCAGCCTCTTGCCGAAGTCCGGCAGACGGTCGTCACGATTCCCGGATCCAAAAGCATTACCAACCGCGCGTTGATCCTGTCTGCACTGGCGGAGGGGACAGTGACTCTGCGGGGAGCTCTTTGGAGCGAGGATACTCAGGTCATGGCGGACGCGCTCCGCAAAGCGGGGATCAAGCTGGAGATTGAACAGGATCCCCAGGAAGACGCAAATCGGACTTTCCATCTTCAAGGTATGGGCGACAACCGGCTGCAAGGCGGTACCTTATCCCATCCGATCGAAATCTACGTGGGCAATTCTGGGACATCTGCACGGTTCCTGATGGCTTTTTTCTGCGCGGCTGCCTGCGGCTGGTATCGTCTTCAAGGCACACCTCGAATGCATGAGCGTCCCCAGCAGGAGCTTTTTGACGCGCTGCGCCGTCTGGGTTATACCGTTACATCTGAGAAAGAAGGGTATCTGCCAGCGCTGATTGGATCGGATGATTCTGTTTCTTCCCATCAGGCTTGTGCTATTTCCCAGCAATCC
>JAFZAR010000295.1 GCA_017557085.1 Verrucomicrobiota bacterium
ATTTGTGGAAGCCTTGCGCTCCTCCACACTGAAAGAGGCGGCTCCGCTCTTTTATAATTCCTTGGAAGCGCCTGTGTTAGCGGAGTATCCGATCCTGGCGGAGTATCAGAAGTTCTTGAGAGAGAATGGCGCGGATGTTACCCTTATGTCGGGCAGCGGGTCCACGACCTTCGCTTTGATATCCGATCCCGTCCAGGCAAAGCGGATGTCGGATCTGCTGAAAGAGCGGTTCGGCGGCAATATGTGGATCGCTTCCGCGAAACTTTGATTTTTAAGATATTTTATGACAAGTGGTTATCAGATTGTCGTATGCGGCGGACTGGTGCCGGATCCTCTCCAGACGTTGGAGCCGGTCTCGACACCGAATGGTCCCGCATTGAAAAATGAGATGATGTTGCCTGTGGCTTTGGATCCCTGGGCTGGACACGCTCTTTATGAAGCGGCTCACTTAGCCAAGCAGATCCCCGGTTCCAAGGTTTGGCTGGTCAGTTTAGGAGCAAAGCCGAAACTGCAGCAGCTGATGATGAGCGTGGCTCAAAAGGCTGCCTTTGAATTTGTTCCCGTGGAAGGAAATGCCGGCGGATTTATGAGCGCTTATGACTGTGCGGCCGCGCTGACCGCCGCTATCAAGGGGATCGCCGGATTGGACATGACTCGCTTGTTATTGTTCGGCGGCTGGGAATCCGCTTCGCGCGGAGCCGGTTCTACCTTGCAGCTGATCGGCGAGAGTTTGGGCATCATGGATCAATTCATGGGTGTGGACGAGATCAAGCCTCAGGCGGATGGTTCCTTTACGGTGCTGGAGCGTGTGGAAGGCGCTCGTCATCAGGAAAGTTTGTGTCAGGGAGCCCCGGCTGTGCTGGGATGGGCGACCGGCAGTCTGCCGGAGCCGATGAACAATCCCCAGATCGGCATGATGAATATGCGTTCTATCATGCCCGCTCTGCAAAGAGCACCCAAGGCTAATGTCGCTTTGGACGGGATTGAATATGCTTCTGTGGAATTGCCTAAACAGCAGCGTGATACACGTATCGTTAAGGATCTCTCTGTGGAGCAGATCGCTCAGGAGATCGTAGATTGGATCAAACAATAACAGGGAAGGAACACGATAATGGAAAAGATTTTATTACTCGGTTTTGCGGACGCGGGTCAGGCCGCCGATAAGCAGCTGCTGGAAGCGGCAGCCGCGGTTTCCAAACTGGCTGCTGATTTGAATACGGCTTGGGATATCGCTCTGGTCGGTAAAGAGATCCAGACAGTGGCCAATTCCCTTGCCAACAGTGGAGCGGCTCATTTCTATGGAGTGGAAGGAGACGATTTCGAGACTGCCCGTTATGCCAGCGATCTTCTGGCGGCAGAAGCACTTGTTAAGAAAAGCGAGGCGACTCTGGTGATCGTGCCCGGCACCTCCCGTGCCAATCGTGTGGTTTCGGCTCTGTCGGCACGCGTGAATGGCCGGGCGGATACGCATTTGACCGGCATCACAGTCCGTGACGGCAAGATCACCGTCAGCCGCTGGTACTATCGTCAGCGTATGGAAGGCGCTTTCGCGCGTCCTCAGCGTCCTTGGATCCTGGCTTTGGAACCGGGCAGTGTCGCTCCGGCGGTTCTCAGCGCAGGAACGGCTGCTGTGGAAAAAATCACGGTGGAACTGCCTGAAAACGCCAGGAGAACTAAGGTGCTGGGAATGAAGACACCGGCCGGTACGGCTCAGACGATCCGTCCCGATGCCAAACTGCTTTTTGTGGCCGGCGCGGGCTGGACCAAGAAGCAGGCCGATGGTCAATCCCACGCGGCCGACGCGGAATCTATCATCCTGCAGTTCCTGGACAAATCTCAGGCATCCTTGGGCAGTACCAAGTCGCTGGTGGATATGTCCGGCGAAGGGAACGCGGTACTCAGTTTCATGACCCATCTGAATCAGGTCGGTCAGACCGGCAGTACCCCTCGTCATCCCAAGGGACTGGCTACCTGCTGTCACGGTGAGGAGCCTCATGTGGTGGGCTGGCGTTTCATCAAAGAGCGCCGTGCCGTGAACGTGGATGCCAACTGCGGATGGGCGCGTGGCAAAGCGGATGTTTTGTACGTGGCCGATGCCTTTGCGGTGATGGCCAAGGTCAATGAACTGTTGTGTAAATAGTTTTTGATCGCGATATATCTTGATAAACGCGGGGTTGACCCGCGTTTTTTTTCATTTACTATAGGATTTTTTATTTAACTTTGTCGAAAAAACATCTAAGATAAACGTGCTAAGTTTGATTCCATCGAGGAATCAACGGTTATAAGTTATAAAAGTTACAGAGAGTAAAGTATATGCCAGCTAAAGTTGATAAAGATAATTGTGCCGGTTGCGGTTCCTGCGTGAGCGCATGTCCCGTTGAGGCTATCAAGATGGAAGATGACGGAAAAGCCAAGGTGGACGCGGATACCTGCATTGATTGCGGTTCTTGCGTGAGTACCTGCCCGGCGGGTGCTATCTCCCAGGAATAGTTTTAATAATAAAGCGAAATGAGCCCGGTCTGACGATCGGGCTCATTTTTTTCACGGAAGCGTCTGGTTCACAGATCAGAACGGAAGGTGCATACCGCCCGAATCTCCGGCTATTTCGGG
>JAFZAR010000296.1 GCA_017557085.1 Verrucomicrobiota bacterium
CCAGAGATCCTCTATGCTCCCACCGCCGCGAGTGACCAGGATCACATCCAATCCCGGCTGTCCATTTCTCTGTTGGGTTTGATGATAACGATTCAGCAGATCTATGGCCGCCACGATATCTTCCGCCGCTCCTTCGCCCTGAACTTTGTTGGGAGCCAAAATGACATCCACCTCCAAACGACCCGAAGGAGTCCGCAATACTTTTAAAATATCTTGTAACGCGGCACCGGTCGGCGAAGTAACGATCCCCACGCGACGAGGATAAGCCGGAACAGGACGCTTGCGCTCTTCATCAAAGAGACCTTCCGCCTCCAGCTTTTGTTTCAGCCGCTCAAAAGCGATCGCCAGATTCCCTTGCCCCGCTTCTTCCAGTTCACGCACGATCAACTGATACTGACCTCTGGGCTCATAAACGCTTAGCTCGCCGCGAAGGATGAGTTTTTTCCCGTCCTCCACTAATGAGCGTTTGACACCTGTCGTTCCTTTGAACAGAACGCACTGGATCTGTGCTCCTGCATCCTTCAATGTGAAATAGCGGTGTCCGGAACTCTGTACCCTCAGACCGGAAACCTCTCCGGAAACCCAAACTTCACCAAACTGTTTTTCTAAAAGAAACTTGATCTCTCCGGTCAACTCTTCGACCGTATAGACTTTGCGGTCAGGCTCCGAGGAAGCATCGATCCCTATCGGTTCGCTTGTTTTAGGGACAGAACTTGTCCTTGTTTTCTTGGCAGGCGGAGGTGTTTCGCTCTTTCCAAGGAGCATATCACCAAAATCCCATTGAATATATTCTTCCCCCATAGAAATCAATTCTGGTTTTCGCTATCGTCCCATTTTCGTGAAACCCGTTCGATCGAAACCGCCCGTCCCGTTTCATTATCCACCGTCACAATGACTCCGTTCAGGCGGACATCACTGGAAGCGATCTCAAAACGCTGAGGCATTCCGGTCGTAAAACCTTTTACAACAGCCTCGATATTCCGGCCGATCACACTTTCATGCGCTCCCGTAAAACCGGCATCACAAAGGAAAGCCGTTCCTCCGGGGAAGATCTCTTCATCCGCGGTCTGCACATGGGTATGAGTCCCAATCACCGCGGAAACTTTTCCATCCAAAAACCGTCCCATCGCGATTTTCTCGCTGGTCGCTTCCGCGTGGAAATCCAGAAAGATGACAGGCGTTTGTTTACGCAGTTCACCCACAATGGAAAGCACCACCTGAAACGGATCGTCCACAGGCTTCATAAACGTCCTTCCCATCAGATTGATCACACCTATCGGCGGACAGACACCTCTTACCTCGAAGATATTCCAACCCGATCCTGGCGTCCCGGCCGGATAATTCGCCGGACGCAGCAGATGAGGCTCTTTTTCAAGCAATCCTGCCGTTTCCTTCTGATCCCAAACATGATCCCCCAATGTGATCACCTGAGCGCCATACTTAAACAGTTCGGCCGCCGTCATCGCCGTGATCCCGGAACCCCCGGCAGAATTTTCTCCATTCACAATAACAAACTCGATATCATGCTCTTTCACCAAAGAAGGCACAATATCTCTCACCGCGTTTCGTCCCGGTCTTCCAACGACATCACCAACAAACAGTATCCGCATACTACGTCACACAGATATTACCTCACAATCTGTCTGCGAAAAAGGTAAATATCTGGCCGAAATTGATAAAACCGTGTCCCTTTTTCTTGACCTTCTCGGACAGAGGCTTTTTACTTTTCTTGCTTTATGAGTGATCGAGGTCATTGGTCTGGAAGTTACGGTTTCACGCTCGCAGCTATCGGTTCCGCTGTCGGTTTGGGAAATCTATGGCGTTTTCCCTATTTGGCCGGCATGAACGGCGGTGGCGCGTTCGTTCTTCTTTATTTGTTCTTATCCATCATTTTAGGAGTCAGTCTGCTGATCGCGGAACAGGCTCTAGGCCGACACTTTGCAACAAGTCCTTACGGGGCATTTCGTTCCATCCATCCCAAGTTCGGCTTTACCGGGACCATCGCCATTCTGGCCAACGTCCTTATTTTTTCCTTCTACGGCATGATCGGCGGCTGGGTCATTTTTTATCTGGTCTCTTCTATCTTCTGCCCATCCATCCAAACGCCCGAAGGCTTCGCGCAATTCTCAGGCGGGATCGCTCTGCCCATCATCGCACAGTTGGTTTTTATGTTCCTGACCGCTCTGCTGGTCTGGTTCGGCATATCCAAAGGCATTGAAAAAGGGAACCGCGTGATGATGCCGCTTCTTTTTATCATACTGATATTGATGTGCATACGTTCTCTGACACTGCCGGGTGCGTGGGAAGGTACCATCTTCTTGTTCAAACCGGATTTCTCAAAAATCTCCGCCGCGACGGTCGTGGCCGCCACGGGTCAGGTCTTTTTCTCCATGAGTGTCGGTTTCGGCATCATGCTGACGTATGCCAGTTATCTCAAGAAGGATACAAATATCGTCAAAACCAGCTGGGCCGTTGCCTTGAGCAACTGTCTGGTCGCTGTTCTGGCCGGGCTGGCCATTCTGCCGGCAGTATTCGCTTTCCACATGGAACCGGCACAGGGACCGGGTCTTATGTTCGTGGTCATTCCGGAAGTATTCCGCATGATGACAGGCGGTTACTGGTTTGGCATCCTGTTTTTTGTCCTTGTTTTCTTTGCCGCTCTGAGCTCCTCCATTTCGATTCTGGAAGTTCCCGTCACCTATCTGGTGGATGAGCATAAAATCTCACGCAAGAAGGCTGTCGTGATCGCCAGCTGTATCTGCACGGCTCTGGGCATCCTCTGCACTCTGTCCATGGGCAGCACTTTGGGATGGTTCAAGGTCGGCGGTCTGGGGATCTTTGATCTGATGGACTTCATCAGCAACAATATGCTGCTGCCGGTCGGAGGCGTACTGCTGTGTATCCTGATCGCATACGTCTGGGGCATGAAAGGTGTTTTGGCTGAAATCACACAGGACGGTCAAATACCTTTTCACGGTCAAAAATGCTGGGGCTTCATCATCCGCTATCTGGCACCGCTGGCTATTATCTGTATCCTGCTGAGTGGTACAGGGATATTAGAGATCATCAGCACTTTTTCGGAATAGCCCCGCATCCATGACATTCCGCAAAAAGAATTGATATCCGACCGGTTTCAGCGGATAATCCCGTCTGTATGAAGCAAACATTCGCTTTAACTTTGGGAGCAGTCCTGCTGACACTTGGTTCACAGGCATCCGCTCAGAACGCCGCGGATCCTTTCTATGGTGACTGGGAAGGAACCGTCAAATACAACGGACAAAACCAACAAGTGGCCGTCTGCATGATCCCCTTGGGCAACAACCGCTATGAAGCCCGGTTCTTTAAAGAATTCGGCAAACAGGATGATCCCCTCTTTTTCATTACGGGCGAGATCAAAGACGGCTCCGCTAAATTCATTGATCATGACGCATTCAGTTTCGACAAGGTAAAGTATGACACTCAAGACGGGATCGTACTGGATTCGACCCTCTGGACCGGTGAAGTTAAAAACAACACCCTGAAAGGCAAGCTGGGCGGCAAGGACAAGGGCATCTTCGATCTGAAGAAAACACTGCGGACTTCCCCGACCATGGGCAAAGCAGCACCCAAAAATGCCAGGATCCTTTTTGATGGAACCGAAGCCTCCAAAGAAAACTTTTTGGATAACGGCACTAAAAATTCCATCCGCTGGGAATTAAAGGATAACGGAGCCCTGGAAGTCAACGGCGGCGACATCATTCCCAAGAAAGGTTTTAACGACTGTGTGATGCACATCGAGTTCCGCTCTCCTTATTATCCGGATCGTTTTGGCCAAGCCCGCGGCAACAGCGGCGTTTATGTCAACGGTGCCTACGAGATCCAGGTGCTGGACAGCTACGGTTTACCCGGTCTGGACAATGACTGTGCCGGCATCTATCAGATCCAGCGTCCCGCGGTCAATGTCTGTTTCCCGCCTGATTATTGGCAAACTTACGATATTGACTTCACTATGCCGCGCTTTGACGCGGACGGCAAGAAAACAGCCAATGGACGTCTGACACTGCTGCACAATGGGGTCAAGGTCTATGACAATCTGGAGCTGCCGCACGCGACTCCGGGAGCCATCAATCCGGGTGAACGGGATCAGGTCGGTCTCCTTCTGCAGGATCATGGGGATAAAGTCCAGTACCGCAATATCTGGGTTCTGGAGAAATAAAATCTCCACCCCATAAAGCAAAAGAGACGGGATGTTTTCTCGTCTCTTTTGTTTTTCAATGATTCTCAAACTTTTTATTCATATAAACGATTGAGCATTGAAATAAGCATCTTGCCCTCCGGGGTTAATGTGTAATCATTAGAGATTTCATATTTCCCCTCATCCCGAATATAAAGTCGCCCGCTTATGGACATGATTCCTCCTGTAAAACCACGTTCATAAAGTCCTCTCAGCAGCATTTCTTTGAAAAACTCAGCTTTCCATTTGGTATTGATCTTGAAAAATACATCTCCTTTAGTGTTTGGATCCAAGCACCATTTTTTGAAACCGTAATAAATTTTTCTTAACACAAAAGGCTTATAAGTGAGATTCATCTCAATATCAAACTTTTCAGATTGACATTGGGCTTCTGCAATTTCTAACAGCAATTCTCTCTCTTCCGGAGATAAAACGAGACCAAAAGATTTTCTTTGTTTTATATGGTTACGCAACAAAGACAATCCCACATCATCCGATAAAGAAAATGCACAGCCAGCTTTTTCCAGATACTCCGACCTCATGTTTTCCAAAGCACAATTATTCTTAAAGCCATCATAACTGTACATTCCGCCAAGAATCCCGAAATACAAACAAGGCACTAAAGGCACTCCAAAAATCAATGGAATGGAGGGATTTGGAACTATATCCATCCAAATGATAGACAGTGTTATCAGTAATGAAATCAATATGGATTTTATAATAGAATTGAAAAACTCTTTCCATGCAAAAGATTTTTGTTTCTTGGTACAATTAATTTGAAATCTTTCAAAATCATTTGGAGGAGCAATAAACATTTCATATAGGATCTTTCTCAGAATAATTACCAATTCATCAGAATCCTCGATACTCTTTTTCTTTTTAAGAATCTTATCCCAAAAACGTAAAAATCCTGTTATGTAATCATGAACATCACTAAAACCCGTAAAAAAAAGGACACGTCTTTGTCTATAAAAATCAACAACCCACTCATGACCTGCTCTTGGATTGTGATGCAATCTTTTTCTTTTATAATAAGGCCATTCTTTCGGTGTTATTTCAACAAAAAGAAAATATTTCAACCGAACATCTTCACACTGAAAATACATTCTGTCTATTAGATTCAAAAATTTTTCACCTAATTCTTCACCAAAAAATTTTTTTATGATTTCTGTGCCTTTTTTAATTTTATCCCTCGTTAGTGAACAAACACCTAATATAGTAGTAGCAGTTATTTCTGCTTCTATTTCCTTACCGAATCTTTTGTCCATTTGATATAACTCCTCCTATTATTCTTCATTTGTATGATCTGCCATACTGCTGATAACCATTTTATTTCTAATTTTTATCTTCCCAAATTGACAATAATATTAATGAGCTTATTGATTTGTAGAAACAAGCCAGGGATGAATCTCTTCCCATTCCTTGACACGGATATGGTAGTTTGTTCCCAAGTTGGTAGAACTCCCCTCCAAAGGCAATTGGATCGCCAGCCGATCACCGATAAAGCGGGTATCCGGATGAAAAGTCACCTTGCCGCCGACCAGCATTCC
>JAFZAR010000297.1 GCA_017557085.1 Verrucomicrobiota bacterium
AACGGCTTCACCTGACTGCGATCCTTCGTATCCATGGCGGAGACAATCTGCTTCAGGGCAACCTCCTGTGCGGGATTCAGCTTGCGCGGCTGAGTGGGGATCAGCTCCATATTGGCATAAGGATCACGCAGTACTTTGAGCGGAGCCAGCGTGACTTTGCCCGTTCTTTCCAGTCGGCGCACGATGTCAGCCGTACAGCCCATCTCCTCCACCAGCTTTGTCAGCGGCAATTCCCCCTTCTGCTGGATAAAATCTAAAACTTCCTTCTGTCTCTTGGTCAGCTTGGCTGGTTCGGGAACACCTTGATTGTAGCGGACATAAAGCTGTTTTTTCCAGCCTTCCTGCTCGCGGCAGACCATTTTGGGCAGCAGACTCCTCAGCGCCACTTCCACCGAACAGCAGTAGTACCCGGCCATCCAGACCGCCAGCGCCATCACTTTGGGAGTGATCAGGTTCTGCTCGCCAATGACTTTGATGATGCGTTTGAGTTTGAGCGGAACTTCCGTGCCGGGCAGCATACCTTCTCCCGAAGGCGCGGACAGAGAAGGTTTTTCGATCACTTCTGTGACATAGCCCAGTATCTCCCGATGACCAAAAGGGACCTTGACCCGGCTGCCGACACTGACCAGACGCTCCATCTGCGGCGGCACTTCGTAATCGAAGAACTTATTCAGAGCAATTTCTGTTGCGACCCGAACGATCATCTATCTTGTTGGGATTCAGTGCTGTCCAAACCAATTGAGCGCATAGTGACTGCCGATCCGAACCGAGTCGGCTATCACGCGGTTGACATATTCCTTGGCCTGTCCTACGGACTCTTCCAGCGAAAGACCACGACTGAGAAAAGCCGTAATGGCCGAGGAAAAAGTGCACCCTGTGCCATGAGTGGATACACCGTTGATAAACGGTTTGCTGAATACAGATTCCCGACTGCCGTCCCACAAAATATCAACAGCCTGAACTGAATCCCTCAGATGGCCTCCTTTGGCCAGGACAGGGCATCCAAACCGCTGATACAACTCGCGGGCAGCATCGGATAATTCAGAACGGTTCCGGATCGGATGATCCAGCAAATAAACAGCTTCATCCAGATTCGGGGTCAACAGTGAAGCCAGCGGGAACAACTCCCGGCACAGAGCCTGAACCGCGTCATCCTGCAGCAATTTGGCTCCGCTGGTGCTGATCATTACCGGATCCACGACCAGTTTCAGGGACTTATCCTTCAAAAACTCCGCTACAGTATGGATCAGATCCGCACTGTAGAGCATCCCCGTTTTGACCGCGGAGGGAGGCAGTTCTCTGAAAACAGCCTGAAGCTGATGACGCAGAAAATCAACGGAAGACGGCATGACAGCCAGGACTTCCGCCGGATTCTGCGCTGTCATGCAGGTCAATACGGAACAGCCATGTACTCCCAGAGCGGCAAAGGTCTTGAGATCCGCCTGTATCCCGGCACCGCCGCCTGTATCCGCGCCGGCTATTGTAAGCGCTATCGGCAATGAAATACGATCCATATCCACAAATTTACCCGGCTCCTTATACCTGTTTTGAGCGATTCCATAAAGCAAAAAAGCTCTTCCCAACGGAAGAGCTCTGAAAAAACTTACAAACTTCTATTACGCTTTGGCTTCGCCTTCAGCGGGTTTGTCAGCGGCGGCCTTGGCTTCCTCGGCCTTCACTTCCGCAACGGTAGCGGGAGCCGGAAGATCTTTGGTCGCGGCCGTAGCCTCAGCAGCATTCGCTGCCACGTTATCCTCCACCCATTCAATGATGGCCACGCGGGAGGCATCGCCTCTGCGCTGAACAGCAGCATGAATGATGCGGGTATAACCACCGGCGCGTTCTTTCTGGGCAGGAGCCAGCTCTTTGAACAGAGTGGTCACGGCATCTTCCTGACGAAGATCCGCCACAGCCAGACGACGATAATGGAGTCCGCCTCTCTTGCCGATCTCTTTGCGGATGGCCTTCTCATCGGTGATACCCTCTTTAGTGAGGTTTTCACGAATAAGAGCTTCACGGGCCAGAGATTTACGGGCCAGAGTCATCACCTTTTCGGCGACAGGACGAACAGCCTTGGCTTTTGCTAAAGTAGTGGTAATGCGTTTGTGCTTGATCAGACTGCAAACCATGTTTGCCAGCATCGCGTTGCGGTGGGCAGTGGTACGCCCAAGCTTAGCAGTACGTTTTAAATGACGCATAAAGTATAATTACTGATTCGGTTGTTTATCTTTAACTTCTTTATTAATTGACTCGATAAGCTCGTTATCGAATTTCATGCCCAGGCTCAATCCCAAGGCGGTGAGCTTATCTTTGATCTCATTCAGCGACTTCTTACCGAAGTTGCGGTATTTGAGCATTTCCTGTTCACTCTTCATAGCCAGCTGGCCGACTGTAGTGATGTTGGCGTTGTTCAAGCAGTTAGCCGCACGCACACTCAGCTCGATCTCGTTGACGCTCATGCACAAGAGCTTGCGCAGCTGCGCACGCTGATCATCGCGCTGGGCGGCCTCTTCCTCGAACTCGATCGAAGTTCTGTCATAGTTGACAAAGACATCGAAGTGATGGTGCAGGATCGCAGCCCCCTGAGTCAGAGCGTCATCCGGAGTAATACGTCCATCGGTCCAGATTTCCAGGACCAGACGGTCATAATCCGTGCGCTGTCCCACACGAGCGCTTTCCACAGCATAACGGACACGTGTCACCGGAGAAAACAGAGAATCGATCGCGATCACGCCAATGGGCTGATCCAGCTTCTTATTCTCATCACCGGGGCAGTATCCACGGCCGATGCGCACATCGAATTCCATATCCAGCTTGCGCTTCTTGTCCAAAGTGCAGATCAGCTGATCCGGATTCACACATTCCACGTTCTGATTGGTCTGAATATCCGCGGCAGTCACAGGACCCTCTTTATTCACAGAGAGATAAAGAGTTTGCGGATCCCGTGTAAAAGCCTTGAAAAGGATCTTCTTCAGGTTCAGAACGATCTCGGTGACATCCTCCACCACATCTTCAATGGTGGTAAACTCGTGCATCGCACCGTCAATCTTGACGTTCGTGATGGCCGCTCCCTCCAGAGAGGAAAGCAGCACCCGGCGCAGAGCGTTGCCCAGCGTATAGCCGTAACCGGTTTCAAACGGTTCAGCAACGAACTTCGCATAGGTAGGGGTCGCGGTCGCTTCATCTTTCCACAACCGCTTAGGCATTTCAAAACGGCCTAATCTTACTGGCATAATATATCTTTCTAAAAGCAGTTTTAACCTGAGCTTGTCCCCTATCCCGTGAGAACAAGCCCCATATACCTGCTAAATTGAATGAATAAACAAATGTTAACGGGAATAGAACTCAACGACAGCCTGGTCATTCGCGATCGGCTGAATGTCTTCACGAGTCGGCATACGCATGATCGTGCCGCGGAAGGAATCTTTATTCAGACCCAGCCAGGCGGGGATGATGCGGTTCGTGCTCAGCTCCATGTTGTGAGCGGCCAGCTGACGGGAGACGGCTTTTTCTTTAACGTCCACCGTGTCGCCAACTTTGACAACATAGGAAGGGATCGTCACCTTGCGGCCGTTGACCAGGATATGGCCATGGACCACCATCTGACGAGCCTGAGCGCGGGTTTGACCGAAACCCAGTTGATAAACAACATTGTCCAGACGTGTCTCCAGCATTTCCAGCATGATTGTGCCGGTCACACCACGACGACGAGCTGCGGCTTCATAGATATTACGGAACTGTTTCTCCAACAGACCATAATAATAACGCATCTTCTGTTTTTCCATCAGACCCATGGCATACTCACTGTTCTTGCGGTGAGCTCTCGGACCATGGACTCCGGGTGGATACTGTCTGCGTTCAAGATACTTGGAATTACCAAAAATTGCTACGCCGAAACGACGGCTAATGCGAACTCTCGGACCTTTGTAACGTGCCATAATTTCTAAATCTCCTATCTATTTATTTGTTTTAGACGCGACGACGTTTACGTGGACGACATCCGTTGTGCGGAACCGGAGTCACATCTTTGATTGTATTAATGTCCAAACCAATAGCTTGCAGAGCGCGGATGGCGGATTCACGTCCGGCACCGGGGCCGCTCACGCGCACTTCTACTTCACGCATACCATGAGACAGAGCCTGACGGGCTGCGTCCTGGGCTACCTGCTGAGCCGCAAACGCGGTGCTCTTGCGGGAACCTTTGAAACCTACGCGGCCGGCCGTTGCCCAGGCAATCGTGTTGCCGTGCATATCGGTAATGGTAACGATGGTATTATTAAAACTGGCATCAATGTGTGCGATACCGTTTGCGATATTCTTTGCGCCTTTGACCTTGATGATCTTGCGCGCGGCTGTAAGGTCTTCACCGAGCAGTTCCGCCACTGTAGGAGCGGAAACCACGCCCACCTGAGGCTGTTCGGGAGCTTTTTCTGCTTCCTTGGCTTCTTCCTTGGCGGGTTCGCCTTCAGCCTTGGGTTCAGCAGCTTTTGCCTTACCTTCTGTCTTCTTTCCTTCGGCCTTAGCCTTAGGAGCGGCCTTAGCCTTCTTGGGCTTGGCCTCTGTTGTTGTTTCCTGCTTTTCTTCCGCAGCAGGAGCCGCTTTCTTAATCTCCTCTTCTGCAGGAGCCGTATTTTTGTTGGTCTCGTCAGCCATAATCGTTTAGTGGATACCAGCTTTGGCGTTAGGGTTGCGCTGCACACCGACGGTCTTACGCGGACCTTTGCGGGTGCGAGCATTAGTTGATGTTCTTTGACCACGAACCGGCAGGCTGCGCAGGTGGCGGATGCCACGATAGCACTTGATGCCCTGGAGCCGTTTGAGGTTCATTCCGACTTCGCGTCTTAAATCGCCTTCAATCAGATAGCCGTCATTTTGAATGATGCTGACAATCTGAGACAGATCCTGATCTGTCAGGTTTTTGGCCCGAACACTCGGGTCAATTTTAGCCTTTGCAAGTATTTCCTTCGCTATGGAAGGGCCGATACCATAGACATACCTCAGCGCAATATCAATGCGCTTTTCACTGGGTATATCTACACCTAAAATTCTAGCCATATTCTATATTGTTTAGCCTTGACGCTGTTTATGCCGTGCATTCGAGGAGCAAATCACACGAATCACGCCCTTGCGGCGCACTATTTTACAGTGCTCGCACATTCTTTTTACCGATGCTCTAACTTTCATGTTATCGCTTAGTTTAATTTACTCAAAATACTGCCCTCTGAAAGATCAAAAGGCGATACTTCTAATATGACCCACTCACCGATACGGAGTTCAATCGGGTCCTTCTTCAACTCCGAACAAAAAAAAGCGATGACTCGATGCCCATTTATCAGTTCAGCAACCCACAACTTATCTCGTTTTTGCTCAACGATCTTCGCTGCGATGTGTACCGCTCCTAATCTGGACATGTGAGTATCTCCGGTTCCCCATCTGTTATTAGAACCGTATGTTCAAAATGGGCTGAAAGGCTACCATCTTTGGTCACCGTTGTCCAGCCATCTCTTAAAATCTTTAATGCATCGTCCCCGGCATTGACCATCGGCTCGATCGCGATCGTCATTCCGGGCACCAGCAAGGGTGATTTAGACCCATCCACAAAATTAGGGACTTGAGGCTCTTCGTGGAGATGCTTCCCCACTCCGTGGCCCACGAATTCTTTTACCACACTACAGCCATGGCTTTCAACCCATTTTTGCACGGCAAAGGAAATATCCGAAATTCTGTTTCCTTTTTTAGCTTGTTGAATCCCCTTTTTCAGAGCAGTTTCGGTCACGTTCAACAGCTCCTGCGCGTCCATAGAACATCCCCCGGCCGGCACCGTCATCGCATTGTCGCCGATGTATCCTTCAAAAAGGACACCGACATCCAGGCTGACGATATCGCCCAGGACCAGTCTCTGAAAGGCGCTGCCGATCCCGTGAATGATGACATCATTCACCGAGATGCAGATCTGCCCCGGAAATCCGTGATAATTATAAAAAGCGCTCTTTCCACCATAGTAGTCCATGCGCTCCTTAGCATATTGGTCGATCTCCAGGGTCGTTACTCCGGGCTGCACCATTTTGGCAACATCCCGGAGTACACGAGCCGAAACCTTGCCTGCCGCCCGCATCCCTTGTATTCCTTTTTCGTCTTTGATCGGAATCCTCATGATACTTCTTACAGGCCGTTGTTATTCAACAAAAATTTTCAACTTCGTAAAACGCTTTAGAAGCGTCCGCGAATGCGTCCCTTCTTGAGGAAGCCGTCATAGTGCCTCATCATCAAGTGGGACTCGATTTGACGCATAGTGTCCAATACTACACCGACAAGAATCAGAATGCTTGTTCCTCCAAAGAAGCTGGCCACATTATAATCAATCTTGAAGTAGCCATACATCGTCATCGGAATAATCGCAATGATCGTCAGGAAGATCGCACCCGCCAGAGTCAAACGGCTCATCGCGTGGTGCAGGAAATCACAGGTCACCTGGCCGGGTCTGACACCTGGGATATAACCGCCGTTCTTCTTCAGATCGTCCGAGATCTGCAGCTCATTGAACTGAGTCGCCACCCAGAAATAGGTGAAGAAGATAACCATAGCGGCATATACGATCAGGTACAGCAGCTGGCCGGAATGCAGCTGACGGGCGATCTCATTGAAGAGTTTCACCTCGAAAGCGCTTCCCAAATAGGTGAAGATCGTAGCAGGGAACATCAGCAACGCCTGAGCGAAGATGATCGGCATAACGCCCGCATAGTTCACACGCAGCGGCAGGAAAGAAGTCGTTCCCGCATAGGATTTACGACCCACTGTGCGCTGTGCGTACTGAACGGGGATCTTGCGCTGTGCCTGGGTAATCGCGATCACCGAGGCGACCACAACCACCATCAGGACGATCATCAGCACCATGTGTCCCATGTTGAACTGAGAGTCGGCACTGGTGAAGAACATATCCTTAACACCTTGAGCCGCAAGCGGGATACGCGAAAGGATACCGATCGTAATGATCAAAGAGATACCATTACCGATACCGCGTTCGGTGATCTGTTCACCCAGCCACATGAGCATGACGGTACCGGTCGTCAGCAGGATCGCTGTCTGGATCCGGTACCACCACAGATTGTCCACTAATACTAGATTTCCCTCGAAACCGGAGAATAATTTACCCGGATGCTCGAAAGCTAACGCCATTACGAAACCCTGTCCCAGACAGAGCAGTACCGTCAACACACGTCCATATTGGATGATTTTGATCCGTCCGCCGGCTTCACGGGCCAAACGGCTCAGTTTACCCACAACAGCGGTAAGCAGCTGCAGGACGATCGTAGCACTGATATATGGCATGATGCCCAATGTGCCCACGGCGCAGCGCTCAAGCGCACCACCCGTGAACATACTGTACATACCCAGCAGGCCACCACCTACGTCAGCGTGTGAATCAAAATACTGCTTCAGGAGGCTGCTATCCAGTCCCGGCAAGGGAATGATAGCCGCGAGCCTGCAAATACCCAGAACGATCAGGGTAAAGAAGATACGGGAGCGCAGCTCCGGGATCTTGAAGCAGTTAGCGAATGTATTGACAATATTTTTTAACATGAACAGCGTTCGTTATTTATTCTCGGAGGAAGAACAGGCGCTGGCCTTGGATTCTTTCCTCGCTGCCGGAGCGACTTCACAGACACCGCCGGCGGCTTCGATCTTTTGTTTGGCCGCCGCGCTGAATTTATCAGCGACAATGGTCAATTTCTTGGTTAAATCACCAGTCGCAAGGATCTTGACTCCGTCATTGTGACCACGGACCAGACCGCAGGCGCGCAAGGCTGTCTCGTCAACGCGAGCGCCTTCGTCGAAACGGTTCAGATCACTCAGATTCACAACGGAATAGATCGTTGCAAAACGGATGTTGTTAAATCCACGTTTTGGAATACGGCGATAGAGAGGCATCTGACCACCCTCGAAACCGGGGCGGATGGATGAACCTGAACGAGCGGTCTGACCTTTGCCACCACGACCGGAGGTCTTGCCCAAGCCGCTTGACTCACCTTTACCAAGACGTTTTACCCGATGGCGTGCGCCAGCGCGGGGTTTAAGTGTGTGTAATTGCATACCAATCAAGCTTCAGTTGTTGTTTCATCTTTCGGTTTGCGGTTGAGCCCGCGAACCTGCTGGATTTCATCACGAGTGCGCAGCATCTTCAGAGCGGCGATTGTGGCCTTGACCACATTGGCCGGGTTATTGGAACCCATGCTCTTGCTGAGTACGTCCTTGATCCCTACCGCCTCCAGGACTGCTCTCACAGTCTTGCCGGCGATGATGCCCGTACCTTCAGAGGCCGGACGAAGAAGGATCCTGGCTCCGTCATAAGCGGCGCTGACTTCATGCGGAATGGTGTATCCCTTGTAAGAGATCTTCTCCATGCGCATCTTGGCCAGTTCTGTACCGCGGCGGATCGCATCAGACACTTCGTTTGCTTTACCCAAAGCCAGACCGTACTTGCCGGCGCGGTCACCTACGATGACGAGCGCGCTGAAGTTGAAACGACGGCCACCTTTGACTACCTTAGAGGAACGGTTGATGAAAACAACCTTCTCATGCAGCTCCGGTCCTTGCTCTTGAGGGAACTCGCCCTTCTTCTGCTCAAAGGAGCGGCGTTGTGAGCGTCCCTGTCTGCCTCCATTGCGAGGATTCACATTTTTTGCTTCTGACACAGTAAATTCTCCTATTACAAGTTAGAATACTAGACCGGTCTCTCTGGCGGCATCCGCAAGAGCTTTGACCTTACCATGATAAACAGCACCATTTCTGTCAAACACCACCTTGGTGATGCCCGCAGCCTTGGCCGCTTCAGCGGCTTTCTTGCCGATTTCCACAGCGGACTTCACGTTTGCGGACAGCTTTGCGCTCTTACCATCTTTATTATTGGTGGAGACCCAAGCCAGTGTTTTACCGGTTTCGTCATCAATAAACTGCACATAGATGTGCATATTGGTGAACTTAACGCTCATACGGGGGCGTTCCTGAGTTCCATTTACTTTCTTGCGAATCCGCCAGCGGCGAACTCTCAACAACCTGTTTTTCTGAATATTATTCATCTTTTATTGGACACGGCTTGAACCGTATCCGGGTTGTATTCAAATCAATTATTGAACAGTTTTACCTTCCTTATGAACGACATGCTCGCCCACATAACGAACACCCTTGCCTTTGTAAGGTTCAGGCGGATAGAAGGCTCTGAGTTCAGCGGCTACACGGCCCACATCATTCTTATCGATACCCTCAACGGTGAGTTTCGTGCTGGAATCATCCACGGTCACTTTCACGCCAGCCGGCAGATTGTAAACACAGGGATGAGCATAACCCAAAATCATCGTGACCACCTGACCAGCAACGCTGGCCTTGAAGCCGACACCTTGAATTTCGAGTTTTTTCACATATCCTTCGGAAACACCCTTGACCATATTGGCAATACGAGCGCGGCAGGTGCCGTGCATTGCCTTGGAAACGGCGCTGTCATTATCACGCTTGACAACGATCTTGTCAGCTTCTACTTCCACAGAGGTGTGAGGCAGGATGCCAAAGGATAACTTGCCTTTGGAACCTTCCACAAAAACTTCCTGTCCCTTGACAGAAGCTTTCACACCAGCCGGCAGCTGAACGGGAACTTTACCAATTCTAGACATATTCTTCTAATTCCCTTTCTACCAGATGTAGCACAGCACTTCACCGCCGCAGTTATTCTTGCGGGCTTCCACACCGGTCATCACACCCTTGGGTGTGGACAGGATGACGATACCCAGACCGCCCAGGACGCGCGGAATGCTCTTGACGGGCACATAGCAGCGGATGCCGGGCTTACTGATACGGCGCAATGCCTGAATGACATGCTTACGATTTTGATATTTCAAAGTCAGGGTCAGATTCTTGATCTTATCCCCTTCCACCACATAATCCAGTATATACCCCTCATCTTTCATGATGCGGGCAATGGACTCCTTGATTTTGGAGTACGGAACCGTCGCGGTCTTGTGCTGAGCAGCACCAGCGTTGCGTACAACGGTCAGAAAATCAGCAATTGTATCCATATAATTTGATTACCAGCTTGCTTTTGTTACTCCGGGAATAAGTCCATTCCTTGCCATCTCGCGGAAAGCAAGACGGGAGACACCGAATTTGCGAAGGAATCCATGACGACGACCACTGAGCGAACAGCGGTTTACGAGACGAACTGTGCTGGAGTTGCGGGGCAACTTGGACAGTCCGGCGTAATCATGGTTGGCCTTCAGTTCTGCGCGCTTAGCGGCATATTTAGCCACCAGTTCGCGTTTTTTCTTTTCACGTTGGATCCAAGATTTCTTAGCCATAATAATTTACCGTTTCCCGGCAAAAGGCATGCCGAGCTGTTTCAGTAGATCAAGGGCCTCTGCGTTAGTATTTGCAGAGGTAACGATAGTGATATCCATACCCTGGTTCCTTTTGACCTTGTCAGCGTCGATTTCCGGGAAGATGACCTGGTTGGCAATACCGATAGAGTAATTGCCGCGGCCATCAAAACCTCTGGGAGAGATCCCGCGGAAGTCGCGAATACGCGGCAGCGCTGTTGAGATCAGTCGGTCAAGGAATTCAAACATCACTTCTCTGCGCAGGGTTACATGGCAACCAATTTGCTGTCCTTTGCGCAGTTTGAAATTTGCAACGCTCTTGCGAGCACGATCGAATACCGGTTTGCGCCCGGTGATGGTCATCAATTCTTTGACGGCCTCATCCACGGCACCCTTCTCCGTAGAGGTATCCCAACCCATACGGATGACGATTTTCTCCACCTGAGGGACCTGGTGCACATTGGTGTACTTCCAGTTCTCGATCAGAGCGGGGCGAACGGTCTCTACATACTTTTGATAAAGTCTAGTCGCTTTCATTTACATCCTTACTTTGCGGCTTTAGCCTTTTTACGGGCATCATAGAGCTCTGCCCTCATCAGGTTAGAGATATGAATGGAGCCTTCGCGTTCGATAATGGCGCCATTGGGATTGGCCTGGGAACGGCGTGTATGCCGTTTGATCATATTCAGACCTTCCACCACTGCGCGCTGTTTATCACGCATTACAATCAGAACCTTGCCGCGCTTGCCGCGCAGGGCCGGTTTTCCGTTTTTCTCTTTTCTGCTGCCAGAGATGACGACGACTTCATCACCTTTTCTGATAGCCTTCAGAGCACTCTTTTTATTTTCCATAATTAGATAACCTCCGGAGCCAGTGAAATGATTTTCAAAAATTTCTTTTCACGCAACTCACGAGCCACAGGGCCGAAAATACGTGTTCCTTTCGGATTATTGTCCTTGTCAACGATCACGATGGCGTTGTGGTCAAACCTCACGCAGGATCCGTCCGCGCGGTAGATCGCTCTCTTTGTGCGAACGACTACGGCGTTGACAACATCACCCTTTTTCACCGTGCCATCGGGAGTAGCTTCCTTGATATGCGCCTTGATGACATCACCAATGCGGGCATACTCCTGATTGGACCCCAGTACACCGATAGCGGCCGCCTTGCGGGCACCCGTATTATCGGCAACGTCTAAAATACTACGAACTTGTAACATCTAATAGCCTCTCTCTCTTTAGATAACGTCGTGTTTTACTATTTTCACCAGACTCCAGCGTTTCAGCTTGGAAAGAGGTCTGGTTTCCTGAATGCACACCGTATCACCGATCTGCGCTTCCTGCTTTTCATCATGAGCGTAGAATTTCTTCTTGGTGATGACAATCTTCCTAAACTGAGGATGTGCATGGCGGCGGGCCACTTCCACCACGATGGTCTTATTCATCTTGTTAGAGATGACCGTGCCTACTTTTTCCTTGCGAACTGATTTCTTGACTTCAGTATTTTCCATATCTCAATAATTAGGCTGATTTTTTACGTTGTTTGGAGAGCTGCGTTTCAATGCGCGCAATATCTCTGCGAATAGCACGAATGCGGTGTGATTTCTCCAATTGGCTGCTGGCTTTCTGCAGACGGAGGTTGAACAGCTCCATGCGCAGATCACGTCCCTTGACCAACAGTTCCTGTACAGTTAAATCTTGGATTTCAGATATTTTCATTTCGATCTCCTACTCTCTTTATGCTTCTGCGTGATGGCGGGCAATGAATTTGGTGCGGATCGGCAGCTTGCAAGCTACCAAGCGCATCGCTTCGCGAGCCTGAGACTCGGTCACGCCTTCCACTTCCAGGATGATGTTGGCCGGGCGGATCACTGCCACCCAGGATTCCACCGCACCCTTACCGGTACCTTGACGTACTTCCAGGGGTTTCTTAGTGAACGGTTTATCAGGGAACACACGCAGCCATACTCTGCCATGACGTTTCATAGCACGGGTAACGGCTACACGGGCGGCTTCCAGCTGGCGTGTATCCATCCAGCAGCGTTCCAATGCCATCAGGCCGTAGGTCCCAAACGCCAGGAAATTCCCGCGTGTGGCCGTGCCGGCGCGATTGCCGCGTTGTTGTTTACGATATTTAACTCTTGAAGGAATTAAAGGCATATACGTCCTTCCTTACCCTTAACGGGCGGCTTGTTGGGCAGCCTGCTTTTTCTCCATCATATCACCGGTGCATACCCAACATTTCACACCGATCTTACCATACAAAGTTTTCGCTTCCGCGAAACCATAATCTATGTTCGCGCGCAGAGTGTGCAGGGGAACTCTACCCTCGTGATAATTCTCAGAACGAGAGAGTTCCGCTCCACCTAAGCGGCCCGAACAGCGAATCTTTACTCCCTGAGCTCCGGCATCCATCACAGTTTGGATGGATTTCTTCATAGCGCGGCGGAAAGACACACGGCGCTCCAGCTGCAGGGCGATATTCTCAGCGACCAGCTGCGCGTTTGTTTCAGGTCTTTTTACTTCCTGGATCTCAACGTACACTTCCTTCTTAGTCATCTTCGACAGAGCCTCTTTGAGCTTGTCGATATCCTGGCCTTTACGGCCAATGACTAAACCCGGACGAGCCGTCAGGATCGAAACACGGCAACGGGCTCCGGCGCGCTCGATATTGATGCGCGGCACAGAGGCTGATTCCAGTTTTTCTTTCAAAAAGCGTCTGATCTTATCATCTTCCGCCAGGAGTTTGCTAAACTCGCTCTTGGAAGCATACCAGCGTGAACGCCAGTCCTTATTCAAGGAAAGTCTCAGGCCAATTGGATTAGTTTTTTGTCCCATATCTAGTCAATTAATTCTCGGTGCTTATGTCAGAGAGTACGATACGGACGTGACATCCCCGCTTGAGGATATGTCCCGCTGAACCGCGAGCTTTAGGGGTAAAACGTTTGTAGGTGCGGGCGGCACCTGCCACGGACTCGACAATCCAGAGAGATCCCTCATCCAGACCGAAATTATTCACTGCGTTTGCAATAGCAGACTTCAGGGTGTTGAGCACGGCACGGGCGGATTTACGCGGCACATAAGCCAGCGCAGCCTGCGCGTCGATCGCTTTCATCCCATGGATCTGCCTTGTCACCTCGCGCATTTTCTGAGGAGACATACGGATATTTTTTGTTACAGATAAAACTTTCATAGCTTCTCTTACTTCGCCTCCGCTTTGGCTGTATGGACACCGTGCTTCTTGAATGTACGGGTCAACGCAAACTCACCTAAACGGTGACCAACCATGTTTTCAGTCACGAACACCGGCAGGAACATTCTGCCGTTGTGAACATTAATCGTTAATCCCACAAATTCGGGGGTCACCATTGAACGCCTGGACCAAGTCTTGATAGGCTTCTTGGAAGAGGCTTTATTCATCGCTTGTACTTTCTCCATCAGGGAGGGGTCTACAAACGGACCTTTTTTAATTGAACGTCCCATAACTACTCACTTATTTCATTTTCATCGGACGTCCATCACGACGGGTCACGATGTAGCGATTTGAATATCTGACTTTCTTGCGGGTCTTGAAACCCTTGGTAATAACACCCCACGGAGTCACCGGATGACCACCGCCGGCCGTTCTGCCTGCACCACCACCCATAGGGTGATCAACAGGGTTCTTACAAACAGCGCGGGAAAGAGGTCTGATACCCAGATGACGGGAACGGCCGGCTTTGCCCAGCACAACGTTCTCATGATCGGTGTTGCCAACCTGTCCCAGTGTCGCATAGCACTGTTCTTTGACCTTGCGGATTTCTCCGGAGGGCAAGCGGACCAGCGCATATCCGTCAGCAATGGACATCAGTGTGGCCATACCGCCTGCGGCACGCACCAGCTGACCGCCCTTGCCGGGGATCAATTCAATATTGTGGATCACTGAGCCAATGGGAATGCTCTTCAGAGGCAGGCTGTTGCCCACTTCCGCAGGAGCGGCCGCACCGCTGGAAACGCGGGCACCTACTTTTAATCCCACAGGAGCCAGGATGTAGCGTTTCTCACCATCTTTGTACTCCAGCAGCGCCAGATAAGCTGAACGCATCGGATCATATTCAATGGCTACCACACGGGCTTCCACATCAAATTTATTACGACGAAAATCCACTAAGCGGATCTTCTGTTTGTGCCCACCGCCGCGACCGCGGGATGTCACACGACCTTGGCTGTTGCGGCCACCGGTCTTTTTACGGATTTGAACCAGACTTTTCTCCGGTTTATCTTTTGTGATCTCCTCGAAAGACGATACGGTCAAGTACCGCAGTGAAGGAGTTAAGGGTCTAAATGATTTAACAGGCATAGTTTTTAGGTTAATATGATTTTATCGCCTTGTTTTAATGTTACGACGGCCTTTTTCCAATTAGAGGTCCATCCGGCAGCGGCCGTTCTCTGACGACGCTGTTTGCCGCGGACATTCATGGTATTGACCTTGACCACCTTCACCTTGAACAGTTCTTCGACAGCCTGACGGATCTGGATCTTGGTAGCCCTCTTGTCAGCTATCATGGTGTATTTATTCTGTTCGGATTGAGCAGTCCCCTTTTCGGTGATGCGCACCGTTTTAATAATATCAAAAGAATTCATGCTCTTACTTGGTGATGATGCGTTCTTCTATCTTGGCCCAGGCTTTCCGGGTCACCACGACTTTGGTCGATGCCAAAACGTCGTAAGGATTCACTGTGGCACTATCCACAACTTTAACTTTCTGCACATTGCGGGAAGCAAGGCAGAAGTTCGTATTGATGTCTTCATCCATCGCTGCGATGAAGAGAACCTTGGCTCCGTCCAGGCCCATATCTTTGAGGACTTGGACAAATTGACCCGTCTTGGGAGATTGCATCTTCAGTTCTTCCACGGCCACCAGGTCACCAGCGCAAGCGCGGGTGCTGATCAGCTTCTGAAGAGCCAAGCGGCTGACCTTGCGGTTCACCTTCTTGGAATAATCGCGCGGTTTCGGTCCAAAGACCACACCGCCTCCGGGCCACAGCGGAGAGGCAAAGGAACCCGCGCGAGCGCGGCCTGTGCCCTTCTGACGCCACGGTTTCTTACCGGATCCGGCCACTTCGCCCATGGTCTTGGTGCAGGCTGTTCCGGAGCGTTGCGCTGCGCGGATAGCTGTCACCGCTTCATGAGCGGCCTGGGTACCTACAAGTCTCTTGCCGAGTTCTTCAAACTTCTCTAATTGAGAGCTGACCTCGATCTGTCCTTGTTCTTTTCCCTGTAAATCTTTAACTGTAATCGTCATGTCCTACTCCTTATTTCTTGGCGACTTTCGGTTTTTTCTTCGATTCACGAATGATGACATAATCGCCTTCGGCTCCGGGCATACAGCCGCGGATGAGGATGACGTTATCTTCAGGCAGAATAGCCGCCACCTGCAGGTTCTGCACCGTGCGGCGTACTTGTCCCATGTGACCGGGCATCTTTTGTCCCTTGGCAATGTTACCGGGGAACAAACGGCAGCCCAATGCACCTGTTCTGCGTTTCCAACCTTTAGAACCGTGTGTAGCGGGACCTCCGTGGAAGTCATAGCGCTTGACTACGCCAGCGAATCCATGACCCTTAGTAATACCAATGCAGTCCACATAATCGCCCTGAGCGAAGATATCCACGTTCAGTACATCGCCCTCATTGACTTTGAGAGAGAAGTCGCGGAATTCGCGCAGTTTCTTTACAGGAGCCGCATTGTGCTTTTGGAAGTGTCCAGCCAACGGCTTATTGATACGAGTTTCTTTTTGATCATCAAACCCGAGCTGCACCGCACTATAACCGTCTTTTTCAACAGTTTTGCATTGTACCACACGATTTGGACCAGCAAGGACCACTGTCACGGGGACAATGTTGCCTTCGGTATCATAAATACGAGTGTGGCCAAGTTTTTTACCAATTAAACCTACCATATTCTTTCCTTATACCTTGACGGTGATATGAACGCCCGCAGGAAGATTGAGTTTTTTCAATTCATCCACGGTTTTTGCAGTCGGATCAAGGATGTCCAGAAGACGTTTGTGCGTTCTCTGCTCAAACGTTTCTTGTGATTTCTTGTCCGCGTGAGGAGACCTCTGCACGGTATAGCGTTCTACGCGCATCGGCAGAGGGATCGGGCCGGCTACGCGAGCACCGGTACGTTTGACGGTATCCACGATTTCACTCGCGGACTTATCAATGACTCGGTGATCATAAGCTTTCAGCCTGATTCTAATTCTTTGTCCAGCCATATATATTTCTAATTAATTTCCCGGATGGCAGGCATTTCTGCCCCCACCTGGTTTCTAAACTGTCCGAGACACTTTCGGTTCGGACTTTTCTAGTATTACCTCAAGCACTGAAGCCGGCACCGGTTCAAAGTGCGACGGCTCCATTGAATACGACGCACGGCCCTTGGACAGGGACCGTATAGCCGTAGCATACCCAAACATCTGCGCAAGCGGTACTTCGGCATTCAGCAACGTGATATCTGCTTTCGCTTCAATCGACGAAACCTTGCCGCGCCTGCGAGATAAATCACCCAGAAGATCGCCCTGATATTCATCGGGCGTGCTTACTTCGACCTTCATTACAGGCTCGAGGACGATAGGATTAGCATTTTTTGCTGCATCTTTCAAGGCAAAAATTCCAGCCATTTTAAATGCGAGCTCGCTAGAGTCCACTTCGTGGTACGAACCTTCCAGGATCGAGACCTTGATATCGACCATCGGATAGCCGGCCAGAACACCGGTATCAATGGCCTCTTTAATGCCTGCCATGGTTGGGGCGATATACTCCTTAGGTATCGTTCCCCCAACGACTTTGCTCACGATCTCCACACCAGCTCCGCGGGTATTCGGCTCGATGCTGATAATAGCATGACCGTACTGACCGCGGCCGCCGGATTGACGGATAAATTTACCTTCGCCCTTGGAGGCTTTGGTAATCGTTTCGCGATAGGCAATTTGAGGCGCGCCGACAAAAGCTTCCACCTTAAATTCGCGAAGTAAGCGATCGCGAATGATGTCCAAGTGGAGTTCACCCATGCCGGCAATAATAAGCTGACCCGTTTCTTCGTTGGTAAAACAGCGAAAAGTCGGGTCTTCTTCTGAAAGTCTTTGCAGTGCTGTCGTAAGTTTCTCACGATCAGCCTTTGTCTTAGGTTCCACCGCCATACTGATGACCGGTTCCGGGAAGGTCGGAGGCTCCAGCAGCACGGCTGAGTCCTCAAAGCAGAGCGTATCACCGGTGGTCACGTTTTTCAGTCCGACCACCGCGGCGATATCGCCCGCGTGTACCTTATCCAGTTCCAGTCGCTCATCAGCCTGGATCATCATCAAACGGTTGATGCGCTCTCTCTTACGGATACGCGGATTATAAACGGTATCGCCGTTCTTGAGAGTGCCGCTGTAAACACGGATGAATACCAGTTTGCCCACATAAGGATCGCTCCAGAGTTTGAAAACCAGCGCGGTAAACTTGCCGTGATCGGAAGTCTTGACCGCCATTGTCTTTTCAAAATCCAGAGGATCATGAGCTTCTGCGGGTGGAACATCCAACGGAGAAGGCAAATAGTCCACCACCGCGTCCACCAAAGGCTGCACCCCCTTCTTGCGGAAGGCCGTTCCGCAAAGAACGGGAACAAATTCCAGGGCGATGGTCAAACGGCGAATGGCCGTTTTGAGGATACTCGGACTGATTTTCTTCTCCATGATGACCATTTCAGCGATCTGGTCATCTTTGTTGGATACGGCGTCTATCAACTCTTCCAATGCCAGATGGGCATTGTCCTTCATCTCTGTAGGGATCTCTGTGATATTATAGCGGAGACCTTCCGGATCCGCTTCATCATAGACGATCGCTTTCTGATTGATGACATCGATGACACCTTTGAATTTATCTTCTTTGCCGATCGGCAGCACCACCGGGTAGGCATAAGCACCCAGTTTGCGGCGCATTTCGGCAACAACTGCGTCAAAATTGGCTCCCGTGCGGTCCATCTTATTGATGAAGGCAATGCGGGGAACTTTGTACTTGGTGGCCTGGCGCCAGACAGTCTCAGACTGCGGCTGCACGCCTCCTACAGCACAAAATACGGAAACCGCCCCGTCCAGAACACGCATGGAACGTTCCACCTCTGCGGTGAAATCCACGTGACCCGGAGTGTCAATGATATTGATGCGGTGGGCGATTCCGGGGAAACTCTTCACCATACCGGGCTCCTCCTTCTGAGTCCAGTAACAAGTGATGGCCGCGGAAGTAATAGTAATACCACGCTCACGCTCCTGTTCCATCCAGTCCGTCACCGTATTACCATCATGGACATCACCCATTCTGTGGATGAGACCTGTATAGTAAAGGATGCGCTCTGTAGTGGTGGTCTTGCCGGCATCGATATGCGCCGCAATACCTATATTACGAGTGCGTTCGAGTGGATAAGCTCGATCTGAAGCATTCGGATTGATTTCCTCAGCTTGTATGTTATCAGTATCTTGCACCTACTAAAAAAAACTGAATAAAAACGCCCCGCTCAAAAAAACATCGGGGCGTTATTGGAAACCGCTTTATGAATTACCAGCGGAAGTGAGCGAATGCCTTGTTGGCCTGAGCCATTCTGTGCATATCGTCACGTTTACGGATTGCGCTGCCTTGCCCTTGTGCAGCTTCAGAAATTTCATTTGCCAAAGCGTCTTTCATGGCAATGCCTTTGCGGGCAGCGGCCAGGGAGACGATCCAGCGGATAGACAGGGAAATCTGTCTGTCAACGGGAACTTCCAGAGGAACTTGATAGGTCGCACCACCTACGCGGCGGGCTTTGACCTCCAGGCGGGGTTTCACATTGTCAATGGCGCGTTGAACGATCGCCATAGGTTCCACACCGGGGTTCTTCTCTGCCAGAACGTCAAAAGCTCCATGAACGATCTTCTGAGCTTTGGACTTCTGTCCCCATTTCATCACTTTATTGATTAAACGAGCAACCAGAACGCTATGGTATTTACCATCTTCCGGAACTGCTCTACGTACAGCACGACGACGACGAGACATATCTTAAACTATTTCTTGGCCGCGGCCTTGGGTTTCTTCACTCCGTACTTGGAGCGACTCACACGACGTTTCTCCACACCGGCGGTATCAAGTGTACCGCGGACAATGTGATAACGCACACCAGGTAAGTCTTTTACACGACCACCACGTACCAGAACGATTGAGTGTTCCTGCAGGTTGTGACCTTCATCAGGAATATAAGCAATCACTTCAAATCCATTGGAAAGACGAATCTTCGCTACTTTACGCATAGCGGAGTTCGGTTTCTTGGGGGTACGAGTCATAACTTGTAAGCATACCCCACGGCGAAAAGGACATTTATCCAAAGCCGGTGCTTTGGACTTCTCATTCAACTTATTCCGTCCCTTGCGGACGAGTTGGTTAATTGTTGGCATTCTTTAACTATCGTTTTTGCGATCCTGCCCTAGAGCGGGCAGAGCTCTCTATATTATCAGTGTTGCCGACTTTTGGCAAACACTTCTCTTAACTTTTTTTCAAGGGAGAGGTCAAACCTCTCCCTGTCAACTTGTTTTAATTCTTCCAAAAAAGCGTTGCAAATCCTTGCTGTCACCTTTTAGGAATCAAAATCTTCATCTCCGAGATCGTTTTCATCTATGGGAGTCTCCTCCTCATAGACTTCATCCATACCCAGGCTCGCTTTGAGCTCGGATACCTTATCCGGATTGCTGTCATCCTCAACTTCCTTCTCCGGAGCAGGTTCTTCCACCGGCTTGACCAGAGGTCTGAGCTTGATGGAGCGGTAAGTCGGGAATCCCGTACCGGCAGGGATCAAGTGACCCATGATCACGTTTTCCTTGAATCCGCGCAGTGCATCCACACGGCCTGTCGTGGCCGCTTCGGTCAGCACCTGTGTCGTATCCTGGAAAGATGCCGCGCTCAGGAAGGAATCGGTCTGCAGGGATGCCTTGGTGATACCCAAGAGCACCGGCTGACCTTCCGCCGGGCGGCCGCCCATCTGATCGATGCGCTTGTTCTCTTCCTCAAAGGCGACACGATCCACCTGCTCACCCCACAGGAACAGGGAATCGCCCGGTTCCGTGATGCGGACTTTGCGAAGCATCTGGCGGATGATGATCTCCACGTGCTTATCATTGATGGAGACACCCTGCGTGCGGTACACCTCCTGGACTTCGTTCAGCAAATGTTCCTGCAGTTCCTGAGGTCCGCAGACATCCAGCACTTCGTGAGGAACCACGGAGCCTTCTGTCAGCTGCTGACCTTTCTTCACATAGTCACCTTTGAACACAATGACGTGCTTGCCGATGGGAATCTGGTGATCTTCGGATTCACCGGTCTTCGGATCCGTGATGATAATGGTGCGCTTGCCGCGCTGGGTCGGTCCCATATCCACGATGCCATCGAAACGGGCGATCTCCGCCGCGTCTTTCGGACGGCGCGCTTCAAAGAGTTCCGCCACACGAGGCAAACCACCGGTAATATCCTTGGTCTTGGCCTGACGGCGAGGCGTCTTGGCCAGCTGGCTGCCCGCGTAGATGGTCGAACCGTCTTCTACAACGATGTGAGCACCGGAAGGAATGGGATAAACTCCCACTATCTTTCCCTTCTTATCTAAAATGTTGATCTGAGGACGTTCTTCCTTGTATTCCAGAACGACCAGATTGGAGGAACCTGCGGAGCTGTTTTCATGCTCCACGGTAATGCCCTCGATGATATCCTGGAATTGAACGATACCTTCGTGCTCGGAAATAACAGGCACATTGTACGGATCCCAGCGGACCAGCAGGTCACCCTTCTTGACTTCTGCGCCTTCCGGACGGAGAATACAGGCACCAATCACGATCTTGTACTCTTCCAGGGATTCACCGCTTTCATCCATAACGGCGATGGAACCGTTCTTGTTCAGAACGATGTGACCGCCTTCGATCTCGACCGAACGTATATCCGCGTAGTGCAGGACACCGTCATGGTGAGCTCTGATTTCCGGCTGTTTGAACGTCTGTGAAGCCGTACCGCCGACGTGGAATGTACGCATCGTCAGCTGGGTTCCCGGTTCACCGATAGACTGCGCGGCAATGATGCCGACAGCTTCACCGATCTTCACCTTGGTGCCGGTGGCCAAATTGCGGCCATAGCAGCACGCGCATACGCCGAAACGGCTTTCGCATGTCAGCACGGAACGGATCTTCACTCGTTCGATACCGGCATTATCCAGCAGTTCTGCCGCGGCTTCATCAATTTCCGCATTAGCGGGGACTAAAATCTTGTTAGGATCGTGCGGATCATAAATGTCATCGCACGCGTGACGGCCGATGATACGCTCGCTCAGTTTGACGCGCTCTTCATCACCGTCTGTGATCGCCTGCACCCAAATACCGTTCGTGGTTTCACAGTCTTCCTCACGGATGATCACATCCTGGGAGACATCCACCAGCTTACGGGTCATGTAACCGGAGTCCGCTGTCTTGAGAGCTGTATCAGCCAAACCTTTACGGGCACCGTGCGTGGAAATGAAGTACTCCAACACGGTCAGACCTTCACGGAAATTGGACAAGATCGGGTTCTCAATGATCTCACCGGAGGGCTTGGCCATCAGACCTCGCACACCGGCCAGCTGACGCACCTGCTGTTTATTACCACGAGCGCCGGAATCCACCATCATGAACAGAGGATTGTACTCGGCCTTGCCATGGTTGTCTTTCAGGGTCTTCAGCATGACTTTCGCGATCTCGTCACCGCAATGGGTCCAGATATCAACGATCTTGTTGTAACGTTCACCACTGGTAATGATACCGCGGCTGAACTGTTTCTCGGTCTCGTCAACTTGTTTCTGAGCCGCTTCGATCTGCTGGTTCTTCTCATCCGGGATGATCATGTCATCAATACCGATGGAGACACCGGCCACGGTCGCGTAGCGGAAACCGAATTCCTTCAGGTGATCCAGTGTTTCGATCGTCTTGGCATGACCGCACTTCTTGTAACAGGCACTGATCAGCGCGGCGATCTGGTTCTTGCCGGCGGCCTTGTTGTAGAATCCCAGCTCCAGAGGCCAGACTTCACTGAACAGGACGCGGCCCACTGTCGTCTCGATCAAACGGCTCTTGGGATCGCCGAAAACGGTTTCTTTCCCCAAGTCCGGATTCGCCAGCAGGATCCTTTCATGAACACGAATGGAACCATCCGTGTAGGCAAAAATCGCTTCAAATTTGTTGCCGAACATATACGGACGCTCCCGTTTGTCTTCCGGAGTGCGGGGATCCGCTGTCAGATAGTAGCAGCCCAGGGTAATATCCTGAGTCGGCATCATGATCGGCTTGCCGCTGGACGGACTGAAAATGTTATTGGAAGAGAGCATCAGCAGACGCGCCTCTAACTGCGCTTCCACAGACAGAGGAACGTGCACAGCCATCTGGTCACCGTCGAAGTCCGCGTTGAACGCCGTACAAACCAGAGGATGGACGCGGATAGCTTCACCTTCGATCAGCACCGGTTCAAATGCCTGGATGGACAGACGGTGCAGCGTCGGAGCACGGTTCAGCAGAACGGTATGACCCTTGGTCACCTGCTCCAGCACATCCCACACCTCGCGAGGCTGTCTTTCGATCATCTTCTTGGCGGAACGCACCGTATGCACCAATCCCTTCTCTTTCAGACGGCGGATGATGAACGGCTCGAACAGAACCAAAGCCATCTTCTTGGGCAGACCGCATTGATGGACTTTCAGCTCAGGACCGATAACGATCACGGAACGGCCGGAATAGTCCACACGTTTGCCCAGCAGGTTTTGACGGAAACGTCCGCTCTTGCCCTTCAGCATATCACTGAGGGACTTCAAATCACGATTTCCCACCGCGGAAACAGCGCGTCCATGACGGCCGTTATCCAGCAGTGCGTCCACCGCTTCCTGCAGCATGCGCTTCTCATTGCGGACGATCACATCCGGGGTTTTCAGCGCCAGCAGGTTCTTCAAGCGGTTATTACGATTGATCACACGGCGGTACAGATCATTCAGATCGGATGTCGCAAAGCGGCCGCCTTCCAGCGGGACCAGCGGACGCAGATCCGGCGGAATGACCGGCAGTACCGTCAGCACCATCCATTCCGGACGGGTATGAGAATAAAGGAATCCCTGCAGCAGTTTGATGCGGCGGGCCAGTTTCTTCTTGGTCTGTTTGCTCTTGGTGGCGGCCATCTCGTCTGTGATACGGTCGATATCCGCCTGGAGATCCACTTTTTCCAGAGCGTCGCGAATAGCGGCGGCACCCATTTTGGCGACAAAAGCGTCGCGGCCGTACAGTTCGCAAGTCTCCATGTACTCCACTTCATTGAGCAGCTGATGTTTGGTCAGCCCCGTCTCACCGGGATCCACCACGATGTAATCTTCGTAGTAAATGACACGCTCCAGATCCTTGATGCTCATATCCAGGATCAATCCGATGCGGGAAGGAGCGCACTTAAAATACCATATATGAGTGACCGGCTCTGCCAGGTCGATATGTCCCATGCGCTCACGGCGCACGCGAGCCAGTGTCACTTCCACACCGCAGCGGTCGCAGACCACACCACGGTGCTTGATGCGTTTATATTTGCCGCAAGAACACTCCCAGTCCTTCACAGGACCGAAAATACGTTCGCAGAACAAACCACCTTTTTCAGGCTTGAAAGTACGATAGTTGATCGTCTCCGGATTCTTTACTTCACCTTTGGACCAGGAATGAATCGTCTCTGGCGAAGCCACCGTAATAGAGACAAAATCCACTTGATTGACCTTCTCCATGCCCAGCAGTTTGCGGGCAGCGTCTTTCTGAATGTTAGCGGTAACAACCGTATTTGTCGTTGTACTCATTGTTTATCTTTCGTGTTCTATTCCGGTTAAACTATTCTTCGTCGTCTCCAAACAAGGCACGCAAATCATTTGTCTTGTCAGAGCTTTCTGATTCATCATCCTTCTCGTCCTCCGAGTCGGCTTCCACATTGAATGAAGATTGAGGCGGGATACCGCTTTGCAGCAGCTGCGCCGTTGCCAGCAGCGTTCCCTCTTCACCGCCTGTACCTACACGCACATCCATACCCAGTGACTGCATTTCCTTCACAAGTACGTTGAAGGATTCAGGCACACCGGCGTCCAGAGCATTGTCGCCCTTCACGATGCTTTCATAGATACGTGTACGACCCTGTACATCATCCGATTTGACGGTCAAAATTTCCTGCAGGCCATAAGCCGCGCCATACGCTTCCATAGCCCAGACTTCCATTTCACCGAAGCGCTGTCCGCCGTACTGGGCTTTACCGCCCAGAGGCTGCTGAGTGACCAGTGAATAAGGTCCGACCGCACGGGCGTGGATCTTGTCAGCGACCAGGTGGTCCAGTTTCATCATATAGATGTAGCCCACGACCACTTCCTGATCGAACCATTCGCCGGAGCGGCCATCGATCAGACGAGTCTTGCCGTTTTCGGGCAAACCGGCCTGAGTCAGATAAGCACGGATCTGCTTCTCATCGATACCATCGAACACAGGAGTCGCGATATGCAGCCCCAGGATCTTGGCAGCCCAGCCCAGGTGTGTTTCCAAAACCTGTCCCACATTCATACGGGAAGGCACACCCAGCGGATTCAGCACGATATCCATCGGCTGACCGTTCGGCAGGAACGGCATATCTTCCACCGGTACGATCTTGGCGACCACACCTTTGTTACCGTGACGGCCTGCCATCTTGTCACCCACAGAAAGCTTGCGCTTGGAGGCGATGTAAACCTTCACAGATTTTACAACACCGGTAGTGATTTCTTCGCCCGCTTCGATCTGTCCCATCTCATCTTCATACTGAGCGCGGACATCATCGAATTTTCTGCGGAATCCGCCAATGATCTCATTGATCTTATTGCGGATCGGTGAAGGATCGATCTCGATCCGGTCATAAACTGATGCCAGTTTACGTAAAAGTGTCTTGGTGATCTTGCGATTGGCCGGGATGATGATCTCGCCAGTCTCGCTGTTGACCACATCCAGAGGGATCTTTTCACCCAGCAGGATATTGCTCAAAGCCTCAGTCAGCTGCTCACGCAGATCTTCCATCTTGGTCTTGTATTCATCATGGATCTGACGGGACTGCTTCTTGGAGTCCACGCCTCCCATCATACCTTCTCTGCGTTTTTCCTGAGCTTTTTCAGATTCCTTCTTGGCCGAAACCTTCACATCCATCACGATGCCGTAAGTTCCGGACGGAACACGCAGGGACGTATCTTTCACGTCCGCGGCTTTTTCACCGAAGATCGCGCGGAGCAGGCGCTCTTCCGGAGCCAGTTCCGTCTCGCTCTTGGGCGTGATCTTGCCCACCAGGATATCACCGGGCTTGACTTCCGCGCCCACACGGATGACACCATCCATGCCTAAATTCTTCAGAGCTTCCTCACCCAGGTTCGGGATATCACGAGTGATTTCCTCAGGTCCCAGTTTCGTATCACGGGCACCGATCTCAAACTCATCAATGTGGATGGAAGTAAAGATATCTTCCTTCACAATGCGCTCACTGATCAGCACGGCATCCTCGAAGTTATATCCATTCCACGGCATGAACGCGACCAGCACATTTTTACCCAGAGCCAGCTCGCCGTTTTCCGTACAAGGACCGTCCGCGATCACATCACCCTTCTTGACGACATCACCGCGCAGCACCAGCACCCTTTGATTGATGCAGGTCGCCGCGTTGGAACGCATGAATTTACGGACGGAATAAACACAAACACCGTTAGCGGGATCATGTTTCAGCTTCTTGGTGGTAGTATCCGGCATCTTGCCATCGGTCGTGATCACGATGCGGTTCGCCGACACCGCGGCCACGATACCGTCAATCTCGGAAATGATCACCGCGCATGAGTCGCGCGCCACACTGCCTTCCAAACCCGTCGCCACCAGCGGAGCGTCCGCCATCAGCAGAGGAACCGCCTGGCGCTGCATGTTGGAACCCATCAGAGCGCGGTTCGCGTCATCGTGTTCCAGGAACGGGATCAAACCTGCGGCAACAGACACCACCTGCTTCGGTGAAACGTCCATGTAATCCACACTCTGAGCATCCACGGTCAAAAAGTCACCGGAACGCCGGCAGGTCACCTTATCCGTCAGGAAATTTCCATTTTCATCGATCGGAGTGTTAGCCTGGGCGATAACAAGATTTTCCTCTTTATCCGCCGTCAGATACTCCACATCGGATGAAACCTTTCCATTCACCACTTTGCGGTAAGGAGTTTCGATAAAACCAAAATCATTGATACGGGCAAATGTCGCCAGTGAAGCGATCAAACCGATATTCGGACCTTCAGGAGTCTCGATAGGACAAATTCTTCCATAGTGAGAAGAATGAACGTCGCGGACCTCGAATCCGGCGCGTTCACGGGACAAACCGCCCGGTCCTAATGCGGAAAGACGACGTTTGTGAGTCATCTCCGCCAGTGGATTGATCTGATCCATGAACTGAGACAACTGGCTGCGGCCGAAGAAATCACGGACCACTGCCGAAAGTGCCTTCGGATTGATCAGCTTATCCGGGGTCATGTGATCCGATGTCTGATCAAAGATCGTCATGCGCTCCTTCACCAGGCGCTCTGTGCGAGCCAGACCGATGCGGCACTGATTGGCCAGCAGCTCACCCACCGTTCTCACACGGCGGCTGCCCAGATGATCGATATCATCCACACAACCATGTCCGGTGCAGAGTCTCAGCAGATAACGAGTCGCGTACACCACATCATCCGCCATCATGATGCGCACATCTTCGCAGCCGTCTTTCAAGTTCAGTTTCTGTTTCAGTTTGTAACGGCCCACACGACCTAAATCGTAACGGCGGGGATCAAAGAACAAACGCTTGATCAGCGACTTGGCATTGCTGACAGTCGGAGGATCGCCCGGACGCAGACGACGGTAGATCTCCTTCAGAGCATCTTCCTCATTCTTGACCGGATCCTTCTTCAGGCATTTGATCATAATGCCCTCATCCACAGAAGCGTCGATCACACGGATCTTGCGCACACCGGCATCCAGGATCGCCATCAGGACCGCCTTGGACAGCGGCTCGAACGCGCGGCCTACCGTAGCACCGGTCTCAGAATTTACAACATCGTCCACCAGAGCCAGATTCTCCAGCCCTTCGGAATCCATCGTCTTCTTGACATCGGCCTCTTTGATGTCATAAAAGAGCTCCAGAATGTCCTTATCCGTGGAATAACCCAGGACACGCAGGAAAGTCGTGATCAGGAATTTACGACGTAATTTCTTGCGGTCTAAATAAATATAAAGCAAATCACTGGTATCGAACTTAGCCTCGAACCAAGAGCCGCGATCCGGAATAATGCGGTAAGAATACAACTTCTTGCCATTCGGATGCATCGTCGACTCAAAAGCGATACCAGGAGAACGGTGCAGCTGACTGACAATAACACGCTCCGCTCCGTTGATAACAAAAGTACCTTGAGGCGTCATCATCGGGATCTCACCCATGAAGACCACTTTCTCCTGGGTCACCCCGTTATTATTCAGCAGAAAAGTAACATTCAGAGGAACACCATAGGTCAATCCCTCGCGCAAAGCTTCCAGCCACGTGATCTTCGGCTCCGAAACCGTGTAACTCTTATAATTGAGAATGATCTTACCATCGTAGCTTTCAATGGGGAAAACTTCCGAAAAAGCCGCGTGCAAACCGATGTCTAACCGTTCTTCCGGAGCTACATCCGCCTGAAGGAATTCCTTATAGGAATCGACCTGTAACTCTATCAACATCGGGGGCGGTATCACTTCCCGAATTTTTCCAAAATTAACTCTTTGTGGCACTTTCGATGACATTTAAGCCTCTCTGTGAAGATTTTGAAGATCAAATTTTATGACAAAACAAAACGACAACATCCCCCTGACCTTCAAAAAAGGATGTTTCGCTTCTTATTTAATATTTTTTCAGAGTATTTAAACCCCTAGGATTTAAACGCATACGTAATGGAAATCCTTGATCCGAGGATTCCGAACCCGCACAATTATTGCGGTTTAAAAAAACAAAAGCAAGCTTTTTCTTTATAAAATAAAAAAAAATATTGCTCTTCATGTGCGCACACACAGGGCAGGAAACCTCAGGCGTCCTGCCCTGTGTAAATAACACTCTCCGAAAAACAGAGAGTTCGTGTTCGAGTAAACTACTTGATCTCGATCTTGGCGCCGGCTTCTTCCAGCTTCTTCTTGGCGGCTTCGGCTTCTTCCTTGGTCACACCTTCCAGGATGGCCTTCGGAGCTTCTTCCACCATCTTCTTGGCGTCAGCCAAACCGAGTCCGGCCTTCACCTCACGCACAGCCTTGATCACCGCGATCTTCTTGGCAGCGTCAATACCAGCGATAACAACGTCAAAAGAGGTCTTCTCTTCAGCAGGAGCTGCGGCACCACCGGCAACAGCGGCCACTGCGACAGGAGCTGCGGCGGTCACGCCCCAGGCTTCTTCCAGACTCTTCACCAGCTCGGCGGCTTCGATCACCGTCAGCTTACCCAATTCTTCTACTAATGCTTTAATATCAGCCATTTTATACTTTCCGGCGTCGTCCCTGAAGCGTCAGGAAATTAGTCAGGCGCATCCCGTCCGACACCTATGTTTCTCTCCCTGTCCTTTCGGCTGGAAAGGACAGAGAAAATTGTTTTTGATTACGACTCTTTATCTACGTGAGCCTTGATGACACGGGCCAACTGCTGACCAGGAGCGGCCAGAGTACCCACCAACTTCGTCGCGGGAGCTTGGATCGTCCGCAGCAGCGTCGCGCGCAGTTCATCCAGAGGCGGCAGATCTGCCAGGATATTCAATGTGGCCACATCTGTGCGGGCACCATCAATATAACCGAAAAGCAGAACACCTTTCTGAGTATCCTTATTGAAAGTCTTCACAGCCTTGGCCGCGGAAGCGACGTCCTTTTGACCCGTCACCACTGCAACCTGACCGAACAGACCTTCACCCACGTTCTCTAAACCGGCAGAGGTAGCGACCGTGCGGAACACCGTGCTTTTCACCACATGAGCTTCAGCACCAGCGTCTCTCAGACGTTTACGCAGATCCGTAAACTGACCGACGCTCATTCCCTTGTAATCCACTACCAGGAAAAACGGAGAATCGCTCAGACGGAGCGCATACTCCTGCCCCATTGCCACCTTAATCTTATTCAGCTTATTCGCACCTTTCTTCATTGTAAATATCTCCTATATTTATTCAAGTACTGCCGTTCCACCCTTCAGCGCGATGCGCACGGAAGGACTCATCGTAGTCGAAAGAGTGATACTCTGAATATATGTACCTTTTACCGCAGAAGGACGAGCTTTCTCGATCGCCGAGATAGCTGTCGTCACATTCTCAAAAATCTGTGTCTCGTTAAAAGAGATCTTGCCAACAGGCATATTGATGTTGGCTGTCTTGTCCACTTTATATTCCACACGGCCGGCCTTGAATTCTTTCACAGCCTTGCCGGTGTCATCGGTCACGGTACCCGTCTTCGGATTCGGCATCAAACCACGAGGACCTAACACCTTACCCAGTTTACGCACTTCAACCATGGCTTCAGGTGTCGCGATGGCCACATCAAAGTCCACCCAACCACCTTTGCACTTTTCGATCAGATCTTCAAAACCGACATTCTCGGCACCCGCTGCGACAGCGGCGTCGAAAGAAGGACCAGCCTTGGTGAAGACTGCCACGCGGATCACGCGGCCACTGCCGTGCGGCAGCGGTACTGTACCACGAACCAACTGATCTGACTGCTTGGGATCCACGCCCAAGTGGAAAGACAGATCGATCGTCTCATTGAACTTGGCGCGAGGGAACTTCGTGAGGATCTCCACGGCCTTTTTCAACGGATAACGCTCCTCAAGGTTTGCCACCTTGAGACCATTTTTATAACGTTTACTTTCTTTTCTTTGCATTTCCTATTTGCGGTTTTCGGGCCTATTGGACCCTCCCGCCTTTCTATTCTCTGCAGGATATACAGCGCTGGAACTAGCCAACGACCTCGATACCCATGCTGCGAGCCGTACCCGAAATCACACGGATAGCGGCTTCTTCACTATTTACATTCAGATCTTTGCCTTTCAGCTTGATGATATCCAGCACCTGCTTGCGTGTTACCTTGCCCACCTTGTTTGTATTCGGTGTACCGGAACCACTGGCGATGCCTGCGGCCTTCTTCAGGAGCGCCGCAGCCGGAGGAGACTTCAGGATGAACTTAAAGGACTTATCCTGAAACACCGTGATGATCACAGGAATGATCATACCGGGCTGATCCTTTGTAGCCGCGTTGAACTCTTTGCAGAATCCCATGATATTCACACCATGCTGACCCAGCGCAGGGCCGACCGGAGGTGCAGGATTGGCCTGTCCACCGGGGATTTGTAACTTGATCTGACCGACAACCTTCTTTGCCATAATCTTGTAAAAAAAACTTTTCTTCGGAAAAACTGATTGAAAATTGAACTATACTACTTTCTCCACCTGCCAGTATTCCAATTCAACAGGCGTATTGCGGCCGAAAATGCTGACCATGACTTTCAACTTGCCTCTCTCCGGCTCGACCTCTTCGATCACACCACTGAAATTCAAGAAAGGACCATCGTTGATCTTTACAGTTTCGCCCACCACAAAATTGACTCTTGGCTTCTCCGTATCTTCGGATTCGGTGATCCGAACCTTGATCTCTTCCACTTCTTCATCCGGAGTTGCCATGGGGTGCTCTCCCCCCACAAAACCGATTGCTCCCTGTGTCGCCTGGACAAAATACCAGGGAACATCATTGATCTTCTTACCTTCTCCGTAAAGAGCTACATTGATAAACACATAACCCGGAAACAACTTCCGGTTTATCACACTCTTCTTGCCATTCCGAACTTCAACAACTTTTTCGACGGGCACCATCACCTCGCGGATGTAGTCTTTAGCCTCTTCCTGAATGGCCAGTCTGCGTTCAATACCTTCCTTCACCTTCATTTCTTGTCCTGAAAGTGTATGGATCACAAACCATTGGAATTTCTTCATATATTAGCCCGCTGTTTTCAGTTGTCTTAGAGTGATACAATCTGGCTGATGACCAGAGTAATAATGAAATCAGCCGCAACGGTCATAAGTCCTAAGATCATAGACGCGATGATGATGACGACCGTTGAGCCTTTCAGCTCCGTCATGCTCGGCCAAGTACACTTGCGGAGTTCTTCACGCGTTTCGGCAGTATAGATCGCGATCTTTTTGATCCAACCTTTCCACCACGCGAACGCAAAAAGACCACCAATGACGACCGTCCAGATCGCCAAACTGATTAATTCTTTGTTACCTTCCACGATAATTACCTCAGAAATCTTGGCGGAGGGGGAGGGATTCGAACCCCCGAAGGATTTTACCCTTAACGGTTTTCAAGACCGCCGCGTTCGACCACTCTGCCACCCCTCCATCTGACTTTGGCAGGGCAGGAGGGACTCGAACCCCCAACCCACGGTTTTGGAGACCGGTACTCTACCAATTGAGCTACTGCCCTACCCAGCCAATGACCTTGCGGTCACGGCAGAAAAAAATCTGAGCAGAGCGGGCCGCAAAACCCGCTCTACTTGTAAAAAATCAGATGTTATTCTTCAACATCGCTGATACGACCCGCACCGACCGTTCTGCCGCCTTCACGGATAGCAAAACGCTGGCCTTTTTCCATAGCCACCGGAGCGATCAATTCAACGCTCATTGAAATATTGTCACCGGGCATAACCATTTCCACGCCTTCAGGCAGATGGATGGAACCCGTTACGTCAGTTGTACGGAAGTAGAACTGAGGACGATAGTTGTTCACGAACGGAGTGTGACGGCCACCCTCTTCTTTGGAGAGGACGTACACTTCCGCTTTGAACTTCGTATGAGGAGTGATGGAACCGGGTTTGGCCAACACCATACCGCGTTCGACTTCATCCTTCTTCACACCACGCAGCAGAACACCCACGTTGTCACCAGCGCGAGCTTCATCCAGCAGCTTGCGGAACATTTCGATATCCGTAGCAACTGTCTTGCGGGTTTCTCTCAGACCTACGAGTTCGACGTCGGTCATGCGTTTGAGCACACCACGTTCCACACGGCCGGTCACCACTGTGCCACGACCTTCAATGTTGAACACGTCTTCCAGTGACATCAAGAAAGGCTTGTCGACTTCGCGCATCGGCTCGGGGATATAAGTATCCAGAGCATTCAGCAGATCATCGATAGCTTTCACACCCTCCGGAGTACCGGCCTGCGCTGCGGCAGAGGAACCACGGATAACGGGGATTTCATCACCAGGGAAACCATATTTGGTGAGGAGATCGCGAATTTCCATCTCGACCAGGTCGAGCAATTCAGGATCATCCACTAAATCTACTTTGTTCAGGAACACCACGATTGCCGGCACACCGACCTGGCGGGCCAACAAGATGTGTTCACGGGTCTGAGGCATAGGACCATCCGCTGCGCTCACGACCAAAATAGCACCGTCCATCTGGGCGGCACCCGTGATCATGTTCTTGATATAGTCAGCGTGACCCGGACAGTCAACGTGCGCATAGTGGCGCTTTTCTGACTCATATTCTACGTGAGAGATGGCGATCGTGACGGTCTTTGTTTCATCACGGACCGTGCCACCCTTTGTAATTTCCGCATAGCTGACTTCTTTGGCCAGACCTTTGCGAGCCTGCTCCATGACGATGGCTGCCGTCAAGGTTGACTTGCCATGATCCACATGGCCGATGGAACCCACATTCACGTGGGTTTTAGTACGTTGAAACGACTCTTTTCCCATTGCAATTCCTGTATCTTGCTAATTTTTAATTATTAAGACTTAACGCTCCGTTGCCCTCTCTGAAAGCCCCTGTCCTGATGAATGGAGCCCACAACCAGGCTTGAACTGGTGACCTCATCCTTACCAAGGATGTGCTCTACCGACTGAGCTATGTAGGCATCCGTGAACGCCAAAAATGGTACTCGGAGGGGGACTTGAACCCCCAAGGATTGCTCCATATGGACCTCAACCATACGCGTCTGCCAGTTCCGCCATCCGAGCACGTGTTTCCGTCTCACTGCCGAGCGGCAAGTGAAACAGAGTTATAATATAGCTGTTTCCTCCAGCTTTGCAACCTCGAAAACGACTTTTTTTCAAAAAAAACCGGTCATTTTCGCACCGGAGAGCAAAAAAAGTGGTGGGTTGACCGGGGCTCGAACCC
>JAFZAR010000298.1 GCA_017557085.1 Verrucomicrobiota bacterium
CCCATCAGCGACAGGCGCAGATCGTTCCAGAGATCCTCTTTGGCCAGGCGTTCCTGAAGGGTTTGCAAGTCCTCATCATCCCAGGCATCGGCCTCGATGCCCTCCCAGATCACCGCCAGCGGCTGACTGATCAGGACGATGTGTACCAGCTGGCTGATCATGAAGGGTTCTCTGGCCAGTGTATCGGACAGATCCAGCATAAAGAGGACATCTTCCAGAGCTGATTTACTCTGTTTCTGCTCCAGCTGAAAATAGGCATGAGCCGCCGCGTATTTCGATATTCCTTTCAGGGATGCCAAATGACGGACCTCCAGTTCTTCCTGTCCCGCCAGCTTGACAGAATAGCGGCATTGAGGACGCTGACGCAGCCCGTCCCGAATTTCCCGGTAGAGGGATTCCCCCTGCGCCAGTTGTTCGCCAAGAGCGCGGACGGCTTCTTCATGAGTCGCGTAACCGTTTTCCAAATTGGCACCCGCTCTGCGCGGTTTGTCCCAGTGAGCGTAGATATAGGAGTCGAAATCTTTTATGAACTGTTCCCATTTTTCCTTCAGCTGCTTCTGCTCATCCGGGAGTGTTTTCGCCTCCACAAACGCAACTTCCCAAAAAGGCAGGGCCGCGAAATTTTTATCATCATCCAGCGGAGGAGGAAGAATGTCCTTGAGCCAGATGTAATTCTTGGTGCGTTGTGTGGGTACGGCAAATTTTTCGGCTTCGATCCCCTCAATCCAGCCGCCGCATTCCTTTACATACTGATCCCAGGCTTTGCGCCCGGTGTAGTTCTCAAATTGAAAAAACGCGAATACCGCCAGTGCGACAACCAGTGCCAGGCCCAGCAAAACCAAAAAAATCTTTTTAATCGTTTTCATTTTATTCTTGTCTCCCACAAATAATTTTATCTCCCAAACCCATCCTTTTTATCAACAGAAAAATCGCATGTCAACAGAAAAATCGCATGTCGAGAGAAGTCATTTGATTTAGAAAGAAGATGTTATAAAAACAAAAAATCCTGCCGCTTTTTGAACGACAGGATCTTGAAAGTACTATCTTGCGCTATACCGCCACGGGCGCTTTGATGGCCGGATGGGGATCGTAGCCTTCCAGAGTGAAATCCTCATAGCGGAAATCGTGGATGTTTTTGATCTCCGGATTCAAGTGCATCCGAGGCAGTGGCCGGAAATCGCGCGAAAGCTGTTCCTTCACCTGCTCCTGATGGTTTTCATAGATGTGCAGGTTGCCGAAGGTATGAACAAAATCGCCCGGTTTCAATCCGGTGACCTGCGCCACCATCATGGTCAGGAGCGCATAGGAAGCGATGTTGAACGGCACGCCCAGAAAGAGATCGGCGCTGCGCTGGTAAAGCTGGCAACTGAGACGGTCACCGCAGACATTAAACTGGAAAAACGCGTGACACGGCGGCAGCGCCATCTGATCCAGCTCGCCCGGATTCCAGGCCGTAACGATCAGGCGGCGGCTGTCCGGGGATTTGCGGATCTGCTCGATGACGTTGTCTATCTGATTGATGGAGCGTCCGTCGGGCGTTCTCCAATCGCTCCACTGCGCGCCGTAGATGCGGCCCAGATCGCCATTGGCGTCGGCCCATTCATCCCAGATAGTCACTTTGTTCTCGTGAAGATACTTGATATTTGTATCGCCGCGCAGGAACCAGAGCAGCTCATGGATGATGGAACGCAGATGGACCTTCTTGGTGGTCAGCAGCGGAAAGGTATCCCCCAGCGGGAACCGTGCCTGAGCACCGAACACGGCCAGAGTTCTGACCCCGGTGCGGTTCGTGGTCCAGGTTCCTTCGGACAGAACCAGTTTTAATAGATCGTGATATTGTTTCACAGCAAGGAGGTGAAAAAAAGGCGGTCATCCCGCCTTTTCGATCATCATGTAACAATAACAAGAACCAACTAGCCGTTGGCTCTTTCCATGTATTTACCGGTGCGGGTATCGATCTTGATCTTTTCACCGGTCTTGATGAAGAGCGGAGCCTGGACATTGATGCCGGTCTCCAGCGTGACGGTCTTCATCACGTTGTTGGCAGAGTCGCCGCGGATGCCTTCAGGAGCATCGGTCACTGTCAGAATAACAGAAGACGGCATTTCGATGCCCACGACCTTGCCTTCCACAAAGGTGACGGTCACCATCGCGTTTTCCACCAGATAATTGACAGCGTCGCCCAGCAGATCCGGGGTCAGTGTCACGGTCTCGTAGGTTTCAGGATCGGAAAATACATAATCGTCCCCGTCTTTGTAGCTGAACTCCATCTTCTGGGTCGTCATCGGAACGACTTCCACTTTTTCTGTGGAACTGAAACGGACATCTGTTGATTTGCCAGTCTTCAAGCTTCTGAGAATGACCTGAACGAATGCACGGAGGTTACCCGGTGTACGGTGTGTGCATTCCAGAACGACACAGACGTCGTTATTATAAATAAGGGCTTGCCCTTTACGAATATCGTTTGCGCTCGGCATAAGTTTTCTTTATCTATCTTCTCCCACTTGAGCGCGGGAACGCCTTACTTTACCTTTTTGGAATCAGCCATACAAGACGAAAAATCAAGCAACTATCCCGCAGACGGTCAACGTCTTTAATCAGTAGCTCCGCTTATGATTCCCATCCTCTCTGCCTTATATATTATCCATTTGAAAAAAAACCTTTTTCGGCACATACTTTCTATCGGCGATATGAGTAGGATTATCGGCATAGATCTTGGAACGACCAATTCACTGGCCGCGACCGTGGACAGCGGCATCCCGCTGGTCATCGCGGATGAACAGGGACAGCGCATCACTCCGTCGGTGGTCTATTTCCCGGACGCGGAAAGCACACCCGTTGTGGGATATGAGGCGGCGCGCACCCGTTCCCTCAAGCCGGGACAGACAGTTTATTCCATCAAGCGCTTTATGGGACGGCGCGGCAGCGAGATCCCGGCCGAGGAGATGCTCGTCACCTATCCGATCGAAGGCAAAGGCCATGAAGGAGTCACCGTCAACCTGTACGGACGCGCATGGACTCCCGAAGAGATCTCATCGCTGATCCTGTCCAAGCTGAAACACGACGCGGAAGTCTTTTTCGGCGAACCGGTCACACACGCCGTCATCACAGTCCCCGCCTATTTCAACGATGCCCAGCGCAACGCCACACGCAAGGCCGGCGAGCTGGCCGGGTTCGTGGTGGAGCGCATCATCAACGAGCCAACCGCGGCAGCACTGGCTTATGGTCTGGACAAGCTCAAAGATCATTCCAAGATAGCGGTTTACGATTTCGGCGGAGGCACTTTCGACCTCAGCATCCTGGAGCTGAACAAGGGTGTTTTCCAAGTGCTTTCCACTCATGGAGATACACGGCTGGGTGGTGACGATCTGGATAAACGGGTCGTGGAACATCTGTTCCAGATCATTCGGGAACAGTCGGGACTGGATGTGACACAAAATCTGGAGCAGACGGCACGCGTGAGAGAAGCCGCTGAAAACGCCAAGAAACAACTCAGCAAATTGACGGAAACCCGTATCACTATTCCCTTTATCACGCCGCAGTACAGTCTGGACTATACCCTGACCCGGCAGAAGCTGGAAGATCTGACCCGCGACATCATCCAGCGGACCCGTGCCCACTGTCTGCATTCCCTTTCCGACGCGCATCTGGAACCGGAGGATCTGGATCAGGTCATCCTGGTAGGCGGTCAGACCCGTATGCCGCTGATCCGCAGGATGGTAGCTGAAATCTTCCACTGTCCTGACCCGGATCAGCCTTCCGACCGGAAAGGCCCGGAACTGAACACCTCGCAGCACCCGGATGAAGCCATCGCGCTGGGCGCGGCCGTTCAGGCGGAGATCCTTTCGGGCAATCTGGAGAATGTCCTGCTGCTGGATGTGACCCCGCTTTCGCTGGGGATCGAGACTTTCGGCGGATTGATGAACGTCATCATCCCCCGGAATACGACCATCCCGACCAAGGCCGGCGAGCTTTTTACGACAGCGGTGGATTATCAGCCCAATATGCTGATCCATGTGCTTCAGGGAGAACGGGAACGCGCTGTTGACAACTGGAGTCTGGGCCGCTTTACCATTGATTTCGAGCCCGCGCCGAAAGGTGTTCCCCGTGTGGGAGTTCAGTTCGAGATAGACGCGGACGGCATCCTGCACGTGCTGGCACGGGATACCAAGACCGGCAAAGAAGTCGTGGTGCCGATCAAATCCACCATTGATGTCAAAGACGAAGACGTTCAAAAAATGGTGCAGGAATCCATTGACCATGCGCGGGACGACATCAAAGCCCGCCAATGGATCGAGATCAAGATCCGCGCCCGCGATACCATCCTGGCGACACGCAACGGCTTAACGGATTGCGGAGAGGAACTTCCGGCGGCACAGCGCGAAAAGATCGAAACGGCTCTGCGCAATATAGAACAGGCACTGGAAACAGAGGATCCCGTGACCAGGATCGGAGACATCCTGAAACTGAAAGCCGCCAACACGGCACTGGACAACTGCACCCGGCCTCTGGCGGATCTGGTCATGGACAAAGCCATGGAAGCTCTGCTGAAAAAACGGGGGCTGATCTAGGAGAATTTAAAAATAAAAGAAGATACGTTCCCCCTTGAATCGAAAAGGAGAGTTAGTTAAAATCAATGAGGCGGTTATGCTGGTGGATTTTATAAAAATGAATGGAGCCGGGAACGACTTCATATTGATAGACAATCGCAATGGGAATCTGTCCCTGACAACGGAACAGATCGTTCGATTGTGTCATCGTCAGAAAGGTGTTGGAGCCGATGGACTTATCCTTCTTGAGAACTGCAAGAGCGGTCAAGCGGATTTTGCCTGGGGCTTTTACAACAGCGATGGCAGCGAGGCCGAAATGTGCGGGAACGGCAGCCGTTGTTTTGCCCGTTTTATCCAGACACTGGTACCCGATATCGGTCCTACGGTGAGTTTTGAAACGATATCCGGCATTATCCACGCGGAATTCCTGGGCGATCAGGTCAAGGTAAATCTCACTCAGCCGCACAGTCTTTCATTGAATATCCACCTGAGCTGGGAAGATCAGACCAAAGAAGTGCATTTTCTCAATACCGGCGTTCCCCACACGGTTTGTTTTGTGGACGATATCGAGTCCGTCCCCGTAAAGAAATGGGGAGCGGCTCTGCGGTATCATCCCTATTTTTCACCCAAGGGAACAAATGTCAACTTTGCCCAGCGGATGCCCGACGGCTCTATCCGGGTGCGCACGTATGAGCGCGGCGTGGAGAGCGAGACCCTGGCCTGCGGAACAGGCGTGACCGCTTCGGCGCTGATCAGCGCGACGGTCTTCCACCTGGAAAGCCCTGTTCAGGTTCTTACCCGCGGCGGAGATATCCTGCGGGTCGGTTTCAAGCGGGAGAAGTCATGCTTTAAAGATGTAACACTGACCGGTCCGGCGGAGATCTCATTCCGGGGACAGGTGGAAATTTAAAACGATTTAAAAAAGTTAAGAGTTATAGTTATGTTTAAAGGTGTATATACGGCGTTAGTCACACCGTTCAAAGACGGTAAAATTGATGAAGAGGCTTTTGTTTCCATCATCAACGACCAAATCGCAAAAGGTGTGGATGGAGTCGTTCCCGTGGGCAGCACGGGGGAATCCCCCACTCTCACTGTTGAAGAGCATCTGCATGTGATCGATCTGGCCGTCAAGACGGTGGCCGGACGCATCAAGGTCCTGGCCGGAACAGGTGCCAACAGCACCACCGAAGCCCTCGCCTTTACCAAAGAGGCGGAACAGCTGGGCGCGGATGCCAGCCTGATCATCGCTCCTTATTATAACAAGCCTTCACAGGATGGTTTGTTTGAGCATTTCGGGATGCTGGCCAAAAGCGTGAAGTTCCCCATCGTGCTCTACAGCATACCGGGACGCTGCGGCATCGAGATCGCCGTCCCCACAGTCAAACGTCTGGCCGAAGCTTATCCCAATATCGTAGCCATCAAGGAAGCCGGCGGCAATTCCGACCGCGTGAGCCAGATCCGCGCCGCCGTCAAACGGCCGGACTTCACCATCCTGAGCGGCGACGATCCGCTGACTCTCTCCTTCATGGCAGTGGGCGCGCACGGTGTCATCAGTGTGGCCTCCAATGTCATCCCGGCGGAAGTCTGCAAGATGGTGCGCACCTTTGCCGCGGGCAATACCGCCGAGGCGCTGGCCATCCATGAAAAATACTATCCCCTTTTCAAGAATCTGTTCGTGGAAACGAACCCGGTCCCCGTCAAGGCCGCTCTGGCGCTGATGGGCAAGTGCCGGCCGGATGTGCGTCTGCCGCTCTTCCGTCTGACCGAAAAGAGTCAGGCCGTTGTGAAACAGACTCTGACCGATCTGGGCATCATCTAACCCGCTGGAACGCCGAGACCGTATATGACTAATGTCGCGATCATAGGATGCAAGGGCAGGATGGGTCAGATGCTGATCGCCTGCGCGGAACGGATGGATGAAGTCAAGGTGACCGCCGCCGCGGATATGGGAGACGATCTCCGGGCCGCTGTTCAGAATTGTGATGTCGTCATTGACTTCAGTTTTCATGCCGTGACGGCCTCTGTGGCCGAGCAGTGCGTCGCTCTGAAAAAGCCGCTGGTGATCGGCACCACCGGCCACACTCCCGAAGAGAAGGAGCAGATCACGCGCGCGGCCAAACAGATCCCTCTGGTCTGGACTTCCAACTACTCCACCGGAGTCAATACCCTTTTCTGGCTGGCCCGTAAGGCCGCCGAGATCCTGGGCACTTCCTTCGATATCGAAGTGGTGGAAATGCACCACCGCCATAAGAAGGACGCTCCCAGCGGAACCGCCGACACCCTGGGCCGTATCCTGGCCGAGGTGCGTCACCAGCAGTATGAACAGGTCGTCCGCCATGGCCGCGAAGGCATCGTGGGCGAGCGCACTTCCGAGGAGATCGGGATGCACTCTCTGCGCGGCGGCGATGTTGTGGGAGATCATACGGTCATCTTTGCCGCTCAGGGCGAGCGTGTGGAGCTGAGCCACAAAGCCTCCAGCCGCGAGACTTTTGCCAACGGAGC
>JAFZAR010000299.1 GCA_017557085.1 Verrucomicrobiota bacterium
CGAGCAGCTTGCCCATGTTATCGTTCCGGTCAAAGCCGCCGAAACCTCTCTGCGATTTCAGATAGGCGTAAAGCGGATGCTGATTATCGCCGTTGACTTCGATCTTGTCGAACTGCGTGAACTGGACATTGTATTTGTCCGTGCAGAACTGGTGGATTTCCTCGATCGTGCCGGGAGCCTGCGCGCCGAACTGGTTGCAGGGGAAGTCCAGGATCTCCAGTCCGTCCTTGGAATACTTCTCGTACAGCGCCTCCAAATCCTTGTACTGCGGAGTGAAGCCGCACCGGGTCGCGGTATTGACGATCAGCAGCACCTTGCCCTTATAATCCGCGAGGGAAACATCCTTTCCCGCGTCGTTCTTCACTTTGAAGTCATATATACCCTGTGCCGACAAGGTCAGCACACCCATCAATGCTATAAAGCAAAAAATAATTTTTTTCATGTCTTGTTTATTTTTTAATGTTTTGTTTCAAAAAAAATTTCACGATCATTATTTCGTGACCGTGATTCCGATCATCTTGGTCACACCATCGCTATTGTTCCAGACGGAATGAGGGATCCGTCCCTCGACCAGGAATGACTCATCCTTGCCAACGATGACTTCCCGCTCGCCCAACCGGATGCGCGCCTCGCCTTCGGTCACGATGAACAGATGGTCATGCTCATGGGTATGCGGCTCTGTGGGACCGCCGCCATTGACATCCATGTAGGCTACCGCTCCATCCACGATGTGTCCCATGCCACCGAATAACTTTTTCGCGCGAAAATCAACGTGCCTGGGAGGTGTGATGAATCCGCTCATTTTTCCAATATCATCTTCTCTGTTCCGGGCTCCTATCGGATGATCCTGTAGTAATCCGCCTTTCTGGGTTTGGCCGGCGCAAGCTCCGCGGCCGGATACCCCAGAGCGATACTGCCGATCCCCATCAGGTCATCGGGCAGACCAAACTGCTTCATCAGCTGTTTGCCTTCTTCGGTATCGAACATTTCCCGCTCACGGTGGATCCAGCAGGAACCCAGACCGGCAGCGTAGGCCGCGTTCATCATATTGCCCAGAACAAGTGTGCCGTCATAGATCGAGGTGAACCACTTTTCCGGACGGGACGCGAACACCAGCACGATGGTCGGTGCGCCGTAATAAGGATTGCTCTGAACACCCATGATCGCGGCGTTCATCCGCACCAGCTGGGCAACGATCTTCGGGTCTTGCACAGCCACGATCCACGGATCCTGACGGCCCATTCCGGTCGGCGCGTAGATACCTGCCTCCAGTACGGCTTTTAATTCTTCATCTTTGATTTGTTCCGCCTTGAAAGCACGGACACTGCGGCGTTCGCGCAGCGCTTTTAATACTTCATTATTCATATTTTTACTTTGGTTTATTATTCAAAATTTTCAGCCGAGATATTCCTCGTCTCTTGCCAGTATCTTTTCGATCTTGCCGATGTACATCGTATGATAATCACGCGCGGGATAATTTTTATCGATCGTCTCCCGGTAAAAGAATCCGCTTTCCTGCAGCTGCGAGGCATAGAGCTTTCTGCAGATCAGCACCAGCTTGGCTTCGGCAAAGTAAACCGTTCCATCCGCGTAAACAGGAGTCAGTCCCGCTTTGGCGATCTTGTTTTCATTGCGGCCGGACACACTGCCCAGATAGGCCATCTGTTTCTTGAAAGCCCCCTCCATCACACACAGCGTAAAGTGCGTTTCTTTATCCAAAAACTCCTTCGTATAGCGTGAAGGCCGGATGTAGATCACAGCTGTCGGGTCATTGTGTCCCCACAAGCATCCCAGATGTCCCCAGGAAGCCGTCATCGTGTTGCAGCCGGACTGCTCACTGCCGGCACTCACCAGCATCCATTCACCTCCAATCAGGTTGAACGGATTGAACTTCATCTTCTCGTAACTTATCTCTTTCATATTTGGCCGGGCTTACAGTTCTTTCTCAAAAAACCGCGTGACTTCTTCGCTGATCGTTTTCTCGCATCCCATGAATATGTGATCCACTTTGTCGTAGTACTTGACGTGGCTGTAGCGAATGACCTCGTTGAAACGGGTAGCGTAGGTGTACGGCACGACACGGTCTGCTTTTCCATGCAGGATGATGGTCGCTCCCTGATATTCGCGGGCCGTCTCATAGATCGGCAGCTCCTGCGCGATCCGGATGTATTCTCTTCCCACTTTCCGGCCGCCGAAGATTTCAATATACTCAGGGATGTTCCCCGCGTCATAGTACTTGCCCATCAGCTGACCTTTCAGGGCATCGTCGCGCAGGACCGCCGCCGGAGCCAGCAGCGCCAGCGCCTTCACCTTTTCCGCGCCCAGCTGTCCAGCCGTCATGACCGCGACCACTCCGCCCTGGGAGTGTCCGCACAGGGCAATGTCACCGACATAGGAAAGATCTTTGACATACTCATAAACCTTTTTGGCATCCTCTATTTCATTGAGTACGGTCATATTCTGGAAGTCGCCCTCGCTCTCCCCGTGTCCATTGAAATCGAACCGGATGCTGGCGATCCCCTTGACCTCCAGATCATCAGAGATCATTTTCAATAACCCGGCATCCTTGTGGCCGCCAAAGCCGTGACAGATGATGACCATCGGCACCTTCTGTTCCGCTTTCAACTCAGGAACCTGTATGACCGCCTTGAGCTGGCCGACCGATCCCTGTATTTCCACATTCTCCTGTTTGGCATAACCGCTGACTGAAACAAACAGCATTATCGCCGCACATAATAAATTTCTCATCTGATTTTTGATTTTAATTTTTTTCATTCTGAAACAGTATTTTCAAATACAATATTCTTTGCTGTATAGCTATCGATATTAAACCAAGTGTCTTTATTTTTTTCCGAGACTTTCACCCCTCCAATAGTTAAATTGCGGAAGGTAATGTCTTTCATCCACCAAATAGCCTCCGGATGATCTTTTACAATAGGTGCTTTAGTCTTGCCGATTGTTTTAGCTCCCTGAATGAGATTGGTACGCATTCCATATTCTTTGTCACCTATCTGTCGTTCGACAGAAATATTCTCGAACAACATATTGCCCATCCATCCCAGATCATCCATAGATTTTAGTTGAATTTTGTCAGAATCCACAGGATTTGTATTGGTTTGTGGATCGTAACGATCATATTCAGAGTTGGGTTTCAAATTGATCAAACCAGGCACCTTTCCTTCGATTCTGATATTTCTGAATACCGTAGTCGCGGCATCCAATGGCGGATTGTACATATATTCATTTTGTGACATCATCAAACCTCG
>JAFZAR010000300.1 GCA_017557085.1 Verrucomicrobiota bacterium
AGCTACGGATGATTATGGTTTTCGCAGCTGTATGACGCCGTTCATCAACACCTGTTGGGACATGCGCCCGGAGGATGTGAATTATGACGCGAACCGCAAGGATCATCAGACCTGGGCTCAGGTTAAAGAATACTTCTATGGAGACTATTATCCTTTGACTCCGTATTCTCTGGATGCATCTATGTGGATAGCCTGGCAGTTCAACTGTCCTGATACAGGAAAAGGGATGATTGAGGCTTTCTGTCGGGAAGATTCCATTTATGAATCCGCGCGTTTGCGTTTGAATGATTTGGATTCCACAGCCCAATATCTGGTGAAGGATATCGACGGCGGATTCAAGAAAGAGGTAAGTGGCTCTGAGCTGATGAACAGGGGACTCTTGCTGCAAACAGAGAAGCGTCCGCACGCCTTCATCGTTACATACGAAAAAATAAAGTAGTTTGATTTTAAGACAGTGCGCAGGAATAGATTGAAAATATCCCTGCGCCTTTAGCCAATGTTTGGTTCAAAATTTAAAAATACACAAGCGCCTCAATTATGGGTGATCCCGCTGAGTTTCATCTTTTTGATTGCTGTAGGAACGCTCTTTTTTAAATTACCGTTTTCACTAAATCCTGGAGTGACGCTCACTTGGACGGATGCATTTTTCACAGCGACTTCCGCTGTCTGCATTACCGGGCTTTCTACGATTACAGTTGGGGATGTTTTTAGTTTGCCCGGTCAAATGATGCTCTTGTTCCTGGTACAGATGGGTGGTGTTGGCATCTTTACATCCAGTCTGATCATGGTGGTGGTCGTGGGACAGCGTCTTTCCTTGGCTGATGAACAGGTCATTCAGGCAACTATTGGCAAGATGAAATGGTGCGTCCGGTGGATGTGTTCATCTATGCCTGTTTCTTTATTTTCTTTTTTGAGGTGCTGGGGGCTATCCTTTATTTGCTGGGTTTGATCAATCTTCCTTCTTACGAGATCATGTCGAATGTAAGCAAAACGGAACTGAAACCAATGGAGAATGCGTTGTTCATGTTGTGGGATTCTATTTTTCACTCGGTGAACGCGTTTTGTAATTCCGGTTTTTCACTTTACCCGGAGGGAATGCTTCGTATGAAAAACAATCCTTATTTCCTCTCTCTAGTGGGTATGCTGGTATTTATCGGAAGCTTGGGTTTGATGACAATGATCAACCTTCGTTTTTACTATTTCTGGCGTCGTAACGCAATGATGAGAGGTTCGTTATTGCTGCAGACAAAAGTGACTGTTTTGATGACTCTCCTTACTGTGCTGATAGGTATGATTGCGTTCCTTTCTTTTGAATGGGACGGAACTTTACAGGAACGGGATGGAACATGGCTGAAGATAGTTACCAGTTTCTTCCATTCAGTGAATGCCCGTTCCGGTGGTTTGAATTCAGTGGATCTTTCTGACGCGGATACTTTGACTTTGAGCGTCATGATGATGTTGATGTTTATTGGCGGTGGTTCCGGATCTATGGCTGGCGGTATCAAAGTGACCACGTTCTTTGTGATTGTTCTTGCGGTTTACTTTGTTTTAAGACGCCGTGAACATATCCAGATTTTTGAACGCAGGATCCCTTCGCAGTTAGTTCATGTAGCGCTGATGATCGGGTTCCTCTATACCGTTGGAATGGCACTGGGTACATTCTGTGTGATTGGTTTTGAATCGGGTGAGGCTGCGTGTCAGCTCAAACAAGGCTGGCTGGGAGTTGTTTTTGACTGTGTTTCGGCTTTCGGTACAGTGGGACTCAGTACCGGGGTTACACCTTCATTGACTATTTACAGCAAGTGGGTATTAATGGGTATGATGTTTGTGGGACGTATTTTAACACTGACATTATCCGTGTACTTACTGCGGCCTTGGGAAAAATCTTATGTGAAATACCCGGAAGAGCAGATCGCTCTGGGGTAAGTAATAAGCTTTTTGTTTTTGGCATTAGGAGGTAAACTTATTTGAGCGGAGCGATCCCATCGCTTTCGCGCGAGTGTGATTGTTATCTATCTATGAGTAGACGAGTATTTATTATTGGCGGTGGCAATTTTGGTTCTCAGTTGGCAAAACGTTTAGCGGAACTTGGATCAGAGGTGCTTATTGCCGAACAAGATCCGAAAAAAGTGGAAGAACTTTCCGGCGATGGTTTCCATGTGATGGAGTTGGATGCTGAAGATGAATCGGCACTGATGCAGGCCGGTGTCCAAAACGCGGATGTCGTTGTGGTCTCTATTGGGAACAATATGCAGGGGAGTATCATTGCCACATTGGCGTTGAAGGATTTAGGTGTTAAGAAAATCGTGGCTCGCGCGATAGATGATAAACATGCCAAGGTTCTTGGCAAAGTGGGCGCAGATATTGTTGTATTGCCTAACCGGGATATGGCGGAACGTTTGGCCGAACGTTTAATGGCCAAAGTCATGGGTGAACGCAGTCCGGTGATAGATGATTTTCAAATCGCTCATATTTGTGTGGGCAGCAGTGATTTTGAGGAAGGAAGCCTGGCTGATCTGCGTTTACCTCAGAAACATAAGATCACTGTTCTGCTGGTGTTGCGCGGCGAGAAGGAAGAGGATCGGGATGTGATGGAGGCTACACCAGATCTCTTTATCCGCCACGGGGATATACTAGTTGTTTTTGGCAAGCGTGAACGCATCAACTACTATGAACAGCGTTACGGCATAACCAAGGGCACTGAAACTAATTAGTTTCGTCAGAGCACCTTATTTCAGAACAGGCAGTTCTATTTCCGCGTTGCGGCTTTCGATGAAATTTCCAGTGCGACGCTGGATGTTGATATTCAGTCGGACTTTGGAATCTTTGGGTTTCAGATACAGAGTTCGTGCAAAGTCCAAAACAGAAGAGGCTTGTGTTCCTTCGATCCCGTAAATCAGCATGCCTGGACGTAGCCCCACTTTTTCAGCCTGAGTTCCGCTTTCTATTTCCATAATGGCGAAAGCGTTCATCATCTGAACCCCAAGAGCTTCTGCGGTTTCTTTTGTCAGTTTTTCCACTTTGATTCCAAGACGCTGATAGATATAATCTTCATTAAAGTATTCCGACTGAGGAACAAGTTTTGTGGAAACCGTCAGGGGCTTGCCGTTTCTTTTGAGCGAAAGAGTGATGGGTTTGGATTTAGCAGAAGACTGTACGATCAGATTGTTGGCTGAAAAGAGATCCGTCACATCGGTTTTATTGATTTGGAGCAGAACATCTTCGGCCTGAATACCGGATTGAGCGGCCGGGCTTCCTGCTTCAACAGATTTAAAAGAGAGTATTCCCTGTTTTTCCTCCAGAATACCTCCAAACCATAATTGAGACACATTCTCCGGTGTCAAGATATGGGAAAGAGCTTCGGAAACAGCTTTGATAGGGATGGCAAAACCGATGCCGTCACCTTGTCTGTAGATGGCAACATTGAGTCCGATCAGATCTCCGTTGAGATTAATGAGCGGGCCGCCGCTGTTGCCGGGGTTGATCGCGGCATCGATTTGGAGCCAGTCCTGAATATCCAGGTCAGAATCCTCTGCCAAGGGACGGCGGTTCTTACTGCTCAAGATGCCTTTTGAAACAGAACCACCTAAACCAAAGGGGTTTCCCAATGCAATCACTGTTTCGCCCAGAAAGAGATCATCTTGCGCCGCGAAATGGATCGGAACGAATTTTTCTTTGTTTTCAGTTTTCAGTTTCAGCAGGGCGATATCGCTGCTGGAGAGGGATGCAATGGTTTCAGCTTCCAGTTTTTTTCCGTCTGAGAGCGAAACCCAGATCTTGGTAGCTCTCTGCACGACATGGAGATTGGTAAGGACATAGCCCTCTTCATTTACAATAACTCCCGAACCGAGACTGTAGCGGATATCCTTTTGGCGGCCATAGTAGCGGCCAAAGAAATCTTCCCATATACTGTCAAATGGATTCCTTTGTTCTACAACGGTTTCCGTACTGATATTCACAACGGAGGGCATAGCCCTTTCGATTGCCTGGACAGTCGCATCACGGCGTATTTGAATGTCTGCATCGGTTGAATTTGCAATGACAGATTCACTGTAAAAGGCACAACTTGCGGCGATGATCGCCACTGCAGTCAGGAGTTTTGACTTCATTTCAGAGTTAGGAATTGGAATTCAGATATTTTTTATATTCTTCGGCGATAGCACCTTCTTCGTGGTTGCCTTTATGCAGAATGACGCGATATTGGAAAACAAGGCTTTCGTCTTGTTTCAAACGCATATCCCCAGCATTTGCAGGAGTTTTTTGCCCGTCTGCTGTTTTGGGTTCAAACTCGTGGATGCCAAAGGGATTAGCCGCGAATAATCCGTAATCACGTACATGCCACCATGTCGGATAGCGCGGATTCTGCGGATGATCGAAGATCGCGAGTCCCATGATTTGATCATTCACCGGACCATAATAATCTACCCAGGAAGATCTTTTGCCCCATGTCTCATTGTCTTTGAGTCCATCGGCATTGATGATGTGGCCTTTGTTTAATCCACCTTTGAGCCGCATGGTTTCCGCCAGACGGATGCCGAAAGTTCCTTCCTTGGTATCACCAAAGACAGCATCGGCTGCGATAGCGGTAAGCCGTACATAGAAATCAAGATAGCGTTTTTGAGGTGTTCCAAAGAAACTGATTTTTCTTTCGTCTTTTAATTGGACTGTTTTCCCGTCCGCTTTGATCCAGTAATGGTGAGCGGCGATAATGCCGATATTTCCGTCTTGGATCTTAGAAAAATTCTGGTGAACGATCTTGCCTTGTTTTGAACCTTCTGTCCAGTAGTCCACACCGTTGACAGCGCCATGCGTGAACCAGAAAGCCTTTTGATGAGGATGGTCATGTTCTTCACCTTGAACATCTTTCATTGGAAAATTGCGAACCATAAGCTGGTTATCCGGCCCATAAAGCGGGTAGAGATAAGGTTTTGCCGCATTCTTATAGTTATATGTGAAAAAAGGATCATTTCCCAGATATGCTTCAAGAACATCTCCCGTGTCGCGAATGCTCGCTTTCAGGGAGGGAGCTGGTGTTTCCGCGGGTGTTGCGGTCACCGCCGCGGAACGGTTGTC
>JAFZAR010000301.1 GCA_017557085.1 Verrucomicrobiota bacterium
ATCCGATGGGGTGACTCCGGCGGTAAAACCTTCTCCCGGCATGACGGGTTTCAGCCAGGGCACGGCGGAAATCAGGGTGATCCCCTCCTTTTCCAGCTCATCCCCTATTGCTCCGAAGATCGTGTGGGCGTTGCGTTTTTTGAGTTTCATCAGGATCATCACACCGCGCAGATCCGGGCGGACATGGAAAAGATTCGATGGCGCGACCTGTCCTGCCATCACGCAGTATTTCACGCCCATCTCCTTCATCGCGCGCAAGGTCTTACTGACCTGGCCGACTTTGACCCATCGGATCTCATCTACCGCTTCCGATATCCGCGGATCCGTTTCTCCGTCAAAGGCTATGGCCGTGATACGTTCCATGCCTGCCTTGCGGGCTTGTTCCGCGACAACAAAAGGCAGATTTCGATTGCCGGCGATGATACACAGTTCTTTGATTTCTTCCATCGGTTGACCGTTCACCGGTGCTCAGGGTATCATTCTTATGCGCCCGGAAAAATAAAAAATCTCCACTTACGGTGAATTTTGTGATATTTTGCGCCTGGTTGGAGAACCGAAACGATGAAAAGTTCATACAATAAGCAAAAACTCTGGGAACGATTCCAGAAATACTACACAGAATATCCTGAGCTGGGCCTGAGCCTGGACATCAGCCGGATGAATTTTCCGGAGAATTTCTTTAAAAAGAACAAATCCTTGATAGACAAGGCATTTGATGATATGGCCAATTTGGAAAAAGGCAAAATCGCCAATCCGGATGAAAAACGCATGGTCGGTCATTACTGGCTGAGAAATGCGGAACTGGCTCCCAATGAGGATTTAAAGAAAGAAATCAAAGAAACTCTGGACAAGATCCTGGAATTTGCGGACGACGTGCATGACGGCGAGATCGAAGGCGCGGGCGGTCCTTTTGAAAACATACTTTTGATTGGTATCGGCGGTTCGGCGTTGGGTCCTCAATTTGTTGCCCGTGCTTTAGGTAATCCCTCCACGGATCAGATGCGGATCTATTTCTTTGACAATACCGACCCGGACGGCATGGACAAAACTTTGGCCGAGATCGGTGACGATCTGGATGTGACCCTCTGCGTAGTGGTATCCAAATCCGGCGGCACCAAAGAAACCCGCAACGGAATGCTGGAAGCCAAGGCCGCTTATGAAAAACGCGGACTTTGCTTTGAAGATCATGCCGTGGCCGTGACGATGACCGGCAGCGCTCTGAGTGAGATTGCCGAGTTCTGGATTGAGACCTTCCCGATGTGGGACTGGGTCGGCGGCCGTACCAGTGAGACCTCCGCGGTCGGACTGCTGGTGGCTGCTCTGCAAGGGATTGATATCGAGGATTTCCTGAGCGGCGCGGAGTCCTGTGATGAGATCACCCGCCTCCCCTCTTTGGATAATCCGGCCATGCGTCTGGCCCTGATGTGGTACTATGCCGGTGAAGGCAAAGGTTCCAAAGATATGGTCATCCTCCCCTACAAAGATCGCTTAGAGCTGTTTTCCAGATACTTGCAGCAGCTGATCATGGAATCGCTGGGCAAAGCGCTGGATCTGGACGGTAAAGAAGTCCATCAAGGGATCGCGGTGTACGGCAACAAAGGCAGCACCGACCAGCACGCGTTTGTTCAGCAGCTTCGGGACGGCCTCAACAATTTCTTTGTGACGTTCATCGAAGTGAAAAAAGACCGTGAGACGACGAGCATTCCCGTGGAACCGGGCGTTTGTTCCGGTGACTATCTGCAGGGATTCCTGCTGGGCACACGCCAGGCGCTTTTCGAGAGCGGCCGCGAATCCATCACGATCACGATCAACGACGTCTCCCCTTTCGAGGTCGGAGTTTTGATCGCTCTCTATGAACGCGCGGTGGGATTCTACGCTTCGCTGATCAACATCAACGCGTACCATCAGCCCGGTGTGGAAGCCGGCAAGAAAGCCGCGAACGAGATCCTGAAGCTGAAAGCGAAAGTCCAGGCTTACCTGATCGCGAACAAAGTCAGCAAACCCGATCCGAAGAAAGCCAAGACTGCAGAACAGATCGCCAAGGCCATCGGCTGCGAGGAAGATGTGGAAACTATCTTCAAGCTGTGCGAGCATCTGGCCGGCAACGCGGATCGCTATGTGGAGAAAACCTTCAATCAGGATCCCACGAAGGCCGCCTATCAGATCGTCTGCTAAGGTTCCTTTTTAAAAAAACGAGCCCCGGATCGCCGGGGCTTTTTTATTGTTCCACGTGGAACAAAATCAATAATTATAGCTAAACAATAAACATAATAAAAACTTATTTAAAGTCTATTTTGATAGAAAGCTCTCTAAAATGCCCTATAACGCGTTTTGATTGTTTTCTGGTATCGCAACACTCGGAAAATGGTGTTCTCAGATGAAAATATTCCCTTTTTCGGGGTAAAAATTGTTCCACGTGGAACAATGAGCCTCTTTCCAATGGTTGTTTCTGATTTGTTCCACGTAGAACAATTTTCTACAACTTGTGACCGCGGCTGAATCGTTTCTTTACAGGAGCCGGGTTTCTTCCTATTATTTAGCGGGGCTATAAGGAATGGCGAATAGATTTCCCATAGAATATGATGTCATTGTGATTGGCGCGGGTCATGCCGGTATCGAAGCGGCACTGGCCGCGGCTCGCTTGGGTGCACGCACTTTGCTGCTGACTTTGAATCTGGACACGATCGGACAACTTTCGTGCAATCCGGCTATGGGTGGATTGGCAAAGGGTCATTTAGCTCGTGAGATTGACGCGATGGGTGGTGAAATCGCCAAAATGACCGATATGTCCGCCATCCAATTCCGGATGCTGAACATGCGCAAAGGTCCATCTGTACGGGCTCCGCGTGCTCAGTGTGACAAAAAAGCGTATCAATTTCTATGCAAATGGGTCTGCGAACGAGAACCCAATCTGGATCTGAAACAGGCGAAAACCACCGGTTTGATCCTGGAATCGGGCAGGGTAGTGGGGGTTCACACGGCTTTACAGATGGATTTTTACGGAAAAACCGTTATTGTTACGGCCGGAACCTTCCTGCGTGGGCTCATGCACATCGGTTTGAACCAGATCCAGGGGGGTAGACTGGGAGATGATGTCTCCAATGAGTTGTCTTCCTCTTTGATTGCGGCCGGTCTCAAGCTTGGCCGCCTGAAAACAGGAACTCCTTGCCGTCTAAACCGCCGTTCTATAGACTTTTCCAAGTGTACCATCCAGCCCGGTGAGGAACCAATTCCCTGGTTTTCCTATTGGAGAGATGATGTTTTTTCGGGAAAATACCAGGTCGGTGGTGCAAAAGCCGCTTCCAGTGATCCTGCTTATCCGCCGGGATCCGTCCTGAGCAGGGTAGGGGAGCAGATACCGTGTTACATCACCAATACGACCCTCCAAACAAAGGAACTCATCAAAGCCAATCTGCATAAATCACCCCTTTATGCTGGCGTAATCGAGGGTGTGGGGCCCCGCAATTGTCCTTCTATTGAGGATAAGATCGTCAAATTCGCCGATAAAGATCAGCATCAGTTGTTCCTGGAGCCGGAGGGAGCCAACACGGAAGAAATCTACATCAACGGTTTTTCCACCTCACTGCCGTTTTAGGTCCAGCTGGAAAATGTTCGTACCATTATCGGATGCGAGAACGCGGAAGTGATGCGCCCGGCCTATGCGGTGGAGTATGACTACGCCGAACCGACCCAGCTGCAGCCGTCTTTGGAGACCAAATGCTGCGAAGGGCTTTACTTAGCTGGTCAGGTGAATGGCACTTCTGGTTATGAAGAAGCTGCTGCTCAAGGACTTATGGCTGGAATCAATGCCGCTCGAAAGGTTGCTGGCAAGGAACCCGTCATTCTGCGCCGGGATCAAGCCTATATCGGGGTGTTGATTGATGACCTGGTGACAAAAGGTACCAAAGAGCCGTACCGTATGTTCACTTCACGTGCGGAATATCGTCTGCTTTTACGTCAAGATAA
>JAFZAR010000302.1 GCA_017557085.1 Verrucomicrobiota bacterium
AAATGCTTATAAGAAACCATGGCCGATTCATTACCTACGGGATAGCCCAGATAGGGGAAGAACGGATTCACATACTCGGCTTGATCATTGGCCCAGATGGCGGCATAGTAGGATTCACCGCCGGGTCCGTGCAGGAAACCGCCCTTTGTCTCGAAGATACTTTCCGAGGCGCGGATCTTGGCAAAACGGAACATGGTGTTCAGGACTTCATCCGGTGTATCCAGCACCAAATTATCAGAGAACGTGCGGATCAGTTCTTTCCGTTTTTCCAGCTCTTGTTTGACATCCTCCACGGCCTCAGTTTCTTTGCGTCTGCTGTCAAAACCATTATCGTTTTTTATTTCATCTTTTTTATAACCGGTGATCGTCACGAAGAAATTCACTTCCTGATCTTTTTCCAGAATAGCTGTACCGCCGGTTTGACGGACGACCAGTGAGTAACTGCCGTAAACACCTTCCTTTTCCGGAGTAGAGATCATGGAAAGCGAGTGAGGAAGCTCCACACGCATGTTCCGACCGGATGTGTTTTTGATGGTATAGTATTCGCAAAATGCCGGCTTATCCACAGAGGGAAACAGTTCCCGTGTTAAATGGATCCCGTTAGAGAAATCGCTCTCCACGGTCATGATCCCATCCAGCTGGATGGATCTGACTTTTTCATTTTTCAGCGAAGAATTGTTGATCAATATTTTGGAGGTGACATCTTCGCCCATGCGGCGCATCGGGCTGGCATGTGTGTTGTTGGGGATCGTGCGCAGCAGTGGCCAGACCATCCCGCGTTCCAGATAGAACGATCCGTCCTCATTGATGCCGTAACGCAGGACGGTTGCGACTCTGCGTCCCGCCATCTCGATATGGTCGTAGTGGGGCAGAGAGCTTTTATCCGCCTGCCAGCGGATACTTTGATCTGCGTTGATGCTCCAGCGGCTGGGCTGGTCTTCTGCCGTCAAAGCGGTACACCATCCGGCCGTCAGCAAGGCCAGGATCAAGAACATTTTTTTCATAACTTATTCTTTATCAATATTGCTAAATAAAACTGCCGCGAAAGAGAAAACTCTCGCGGCAAAAATTCTTCAGTTTTTTACGCTCCGCTGCAATGAACGAAGCATATTTTTCAATAAAAGAGTTAAAGCAGCGTAAGCAGTCCCACTCCCGCTGCTGCCAGGACTTCACCTGTGGACACGGCCCAGTTTCCTGTACCCAGGCTGGGAACAGAAACAGCGGCTCTCAACAATGCCTTTCCGACATGGGCCACAGAAGCGGCACCACCGCCGGCGATGATTGCCAGTGTCCATTTCATCAGCGGGGAAATATCTACAAACAAAGCGGCCGCGACGATCGTTCCGGCTGTAGCCGCGGCCGGAGCCGCCAGCACATCCAGAAAATGATCCAGCACCGGGATATAATAAGCACAGATCTCCAGCACCGTCGCTGTGGAAAATACGATGAGCGCCGGGTCTGATGCCAGCCACATCCAGTTTTCACCCAGAGTCAGATACTCACAACGTGCGCCCAAACTCAGCACCAGCATCGGGATAAAAACGCGAAAACCGCACACGGCGCTCAGAGCCACACCCATGATCAAACTTATTAAAATATTTTCCATTTGAATATCCTCACTGCGGGGTCGTTTACCCGCTAATCATATTAAACGTTTTTTCGTGTGCTTTTATTCAAATTATTTTTTGGTGTATCCGTTTTCTCTGAACCACTGGATGGCATCCTCCAGAGCCTGACGCGGAGGTGTTTGTGGCAAGCCCAGCTCTTTGATTGCTTTAGAGGGGTCAAAAAACATTCGGTAGGCGGCCATTTTCACTCCGGCGATCGGGGCCTTAGGCGGCTTCCCGGTGAAGTGAGAGATCGCCTCATTCACATAAGCAGCGGCCAGAGCTACCTTGTAGGGGATCTTGATCTTAGGCGCCTTCAGCCCGGTGATATCCGCCAGCAACGTGAAGGTATCCTTCATCATCCAGTTCCCTTCGGCGTTTCCCAGGAAGTACCGCTCACCGATACGTCCCTTTTCCGCGGCCAG
>JAFZAR010000303.1 GCA_017557085.1 Verrucomicrobiota bacterium
AGGCGATACCGGTAAGTCGAAGTGCAAAGGAAGCATCACGAGAAGAAGGAGGAAAATCCGCGTTGACAAGAGCCTTGAGCGATGGAGAGGATTTTGAGCTGCTTTTTACAGTGCCTGCATCCTCAGCTGTTGAGCTTTTGGATAAATGGAAAATACATTTTCCTCTGCTGAAACTCTCTTGTATAGGAAAGGTTATTCTAGAGAAAACAATAAAACTGCTTAGCCGCAAAACGGGATTAACAACTTTAGATTGTCATGGATATGATCATTTCCAATAGTGTTGAAGAAACTGAAAAAATAGCGGCTTCTTACGCAAGGCAGTTAAAACCGGGTGTTGTTATAGGATTGTCCGGAGACTTGGGCGCAGGGAAAACATGCTGGGTTCGAGGCCTTGTTAAAGGTTTAGGAGGAAAGGACAGAGTTCATTCTCCCACTTTTGCATTATTGAATTTATATGAAGAATGTCCGATACCTGTTGCTCATTTAGACCTTTATCGTTTGGAAAGTGTAGAAGAAATACTTGGAGCGGGATTAGAGTCATATCTTCTTTCACCTAATGGGATCACTATTGTAGAGTGGATCGAGCGCTGGCCTGATTTTGCTCCTCCACCCCCCATACTTTATAAAAAGATTTTTATTGAGGTTTTGAGTGAATCTCAGAGGCGGATTTCCTTTTCAGAGGAACAGGTTGGCAAATAAGGAAATCTGGCTTGATACACAGAGTATCCCAATAATGCAAAGGCAACCCACGCGATTGCGGGGATATATAAACTGAATTCCGTTAGTGCCTGCAAAGCAAACGTACTGATGCCTAGAATTATACTGAGTTGAAGAAGTGCCATCGTTTTATATCTTCGCCATATATGGTACAGACAATATCCCCAAAAAGCTAAATATGCGACAGACGCAGAGATACCGGAGTCACTTGCCTGCTCCAGATAATCATTATGGCAGAGTTTGGCCATTTCGGATTCCGGGCGTTTAGAAAAGTGGTATGGAATAGCAAAAGTGCCGGGGCCGCTTCCCAGAAAAGGATAATTTTTTATATTTAAAACTGCCGCGTTCCAATAGTCAAAGCGAGCACTTACACTGGTTGCACCTCTTTTGAAATAATCAGAAAAGACAATACTAAATCCGGTCAATCCTATACAGAGAATAGAAATACTGATAACAGTTTTTATTTTTAGCGATAGCTTTGTTTTTAGAAAAAGAACAGTAATGCCCAGACCTATCAAAATAAGCCATGCTGTTTTTGAGCCTGTCCAATAAAGTGCGGCTGCACCAATATAGCCTAATATACCCACACAGAGGAGACGGATCATTGGAGGAATTTTTGCCGGTAATTGCCAAAGCGAGCATAGGCAGGGAGGTAATAACAGCATCAACAACCCCGCAAGTGAATTGGGATAAATCATGGTTCCAAATACCCGGTTGCTGGTAAGACGACGGAAAAGATCTTCCGGGAGGTTTTCTGGCGGGATTATTTCAAAAACAGTTTTTCGCACTTCTTCCAGTCCTCCATAATGCTGTTGAAATGCTGTAAGTAAAACAGGAATAAGAGCAATCGAAAGTATCCACAGGAGATAGCGAATATTGACATGAGAAAGAATAGTATATCCCATCAAAAAACACATGAAACAAAGCAGCAAATGGATCGTAGTCGGGTAGGATAGGTCAGTAGAGAGGGTTCTTATATTAGAAAGAAATACGAAAAAAATCCACAAGGCTCCATAGAAAACAGGTGATTTAAGGAGGTTTTTGCTTTGTTTTTTTAGCAGAAACATTACTGGTATAGAGATCATGGAAAAAACACCCATCACTCCATAAATTTTTAAATGGATAGACGAAGAATCTGCTCCTAGAAAATCTTTGATATTATCAGCGGATGCGGCTTGAGCAAGGAGTTTGATTTCAGGGGAAGCGAGACTTTCATCTGCCGTTTGTATTGGTTGTTCAAGAATAACCGGAATCCCTAGAAAACGGATCGTTCCTACTAAAATAATGGCAAAGACGATGAGCCAGAGAAACAGATAAACATTTTTTTTCATTTTAGAGAGCAAGTTTCAATAAAAAAACTTCCAGTATCAGTTCTTCTTGAACATTGCTATCCAGAATTTTCATTGTGGAGCTAACGGTTTTGAGATTTTCTCTGGCTTGTTTTTCAGAAATGTGAGAGGCAATCATTTCAGAATATGCTTTCAGATCTGGGAAATAGGAGTCTTCTGGGAATTGATTGCTTACTTTGATCATCCATATATCCCGAAGCCAGAGTTCTATAGCCGCGAGCATTTCTGCTCTCTGTTTTCTATACTCAGACGCAATAGCTGCCTGCAATTCTTTTTCCCAACGTTCGATCGTACTATTCTCAACATCTGTATATTTGGAGAGAGGGGATTCATTTCTAAGCTCAGTTTCTATATTTTGTTTGAGTCCTGCAAGTTTTTCAACCATTGGGGCAAGAAGTGTATAGCGGCTTAGAAGTCCTGATTCTGATGAAGCAGCTGTTTGAGCAAATAACCAAAGCCAGTTGCGTGTTTCGGTGTCAATAGAAGAACGGTTGATTCCTTCGAAAATAATGCGTCGGCAGCGGGAAAGAATGGTAGGGATGATCTTTTGTGCATCATGTGTCAATAGAATGAATATTTTACCGGGGACTGGTTCTTCCAGAGTTTTTAGAAAGGCATTAGCGGCCTGAGTATTAAGCCGATCCGCAGAGCAAATCACAGAGATCTCATAATCGCCACTGATGGATTTAAGATGAGAAGATGCGATGAGTTTGCGAATTTGTTCAGTGGTAATGATGCGGATTTTGGATTCCGGATAGATCCATTGAACGTCGGGATGTTTTCGTTCTGCAATAAGATTACAGTTGCGACATTTTCCACATGCGTCTAAGGGAAGTCCGCTTTTCTCGCTTCGTGCCGGTGGATTTTCACAATGAAGAGTTTGAGCTAACGCGATAACCATCTCTTCCATTTCCACAGAGCTTGATCCTACAAATAAGCTGGCATGGGCAAGACGACCTGTTTCCAGACTTCTTTGCAGTGTGCGGACAACACTCTGTTGATGGACGATGTCTGAGAACATATCTTACTTTACATCTCCAAAACGTCTATTGCGTTTAGCAAATTCTTCCAGCGCGTTACACAGGTCTTCTTCTTTAAAGTCGGGCCAAAGGGTCGGAGTCACATAAAGCTCAGCATATGATATCTGCCAGAGCAAGAAATTACTGATCCGCATTTCTCCGCTGGTTCGGATGAGAATATCCGGATCAGGATATTCTTTGGTATATAAGCTGTTTGAAAGGAGTTTTTCATCGATTTGTTCTGGATCCAGCTGCCCAGCTTGAACTTGACGAGCAAGATTACGGACGGTATGCGTTATTTCTTCTCTGCTGCTATAGCTAAGAGCTAGAATCAGAGTGAGCCCCGTATTGTTTTTTAATGTTTCTATGGACAGTGCCAACTGTTCTTGAGCCTCTTGTGGAAGAAGGTCTAAACGGCCGATAGCCCTCAGACGAACATTGTTTTTTTGCAGATCCGGCGTTTCTTTCTTAAGAAACCATGCCAGGTACTTCATAAGCATGTTTACTTCGTCTTTTGGGCGGATCCAATTCTCCATTGAGAATGCGTAAAGTGTTAAGTAATTGATATGGAGCTCGCCGCAGAGTTCTACAACGGTGCGTACAGACTCTATACCATTCCGATGACCTTCGACTCTTGGAAGACCTCTTTTTTGAGCCCAGCGACCATTACCATCCATGATGATGGCAATATGCTTAGGCAGATGTGTTTTTGCCTTCTCTGACAGTGTCGGTATCTTAACACTCATTAGACGGAAAAAGTTTCATCTCTGGCCGGTCCTACTGAAATAATTGAAAGATGAGTTTCAGATTCTTTCTCTAAGTTTTTGAGATAATTGCGAGCGTTTTCAGGGAGGTCATCCCAGGAACGGATCGCGGTAGTTGGCGTTTTCCATCCGGGAAGTTCCTTATAAACCGGCTTGCAGCGTTCAAGAACCGTGATATCAGAAGGAACATATCTGTATTGAATACCATCGCATTCATACGCGACGCACAGTTTAACTGTGTCAAAGGTGTCTAGGCCATCCAAATTGGTAAGCGCAAGTTCATCAATACCATTTAACATAACGGCTGTGCGAGTCGCGACTGCGTCATGCCAACCGCAACGACGGGGACGGCCTGTGGTCGCGCCAAATTCTCGTCCTAAACCATGGAGGTGGTTCGATATTTCTTCATTTTCACTCGGCATAGGGCCGCTGCCGACACGGGTTGAATAGGCTTTCGCGACACCTACTACCTTATCAATCCGATTTGGCGGGAATCCGGAACCGGTACATGCTCCGCCAGACGTTGTGTTGGAAGAAGTAACAAACGGATAAGTTCCGTGATCGATATCCAAGAAAGTTCCCTGTGCGCCTTCAAAAAGAATGCTTTTGTTTTGTTTCCATGCTTCGTGAAGCAGGGTAACAGTATCAGCAACCAAAGGTTTAAGTTTTTCTGCGGCTTTGGAATAGAGATTATATATCTCGTCAAAATCCATGGTTGGGATGCCATTGGCAGCGAATGTTTCATTGTGTTCCTCGATCTTATTCTTTAAGAGTGTTTTAAAGCGTTCAGGATGAATAAAATCAATAACACGAATACCGGTGCGGTCCGCTTTTTCGGAATAGGCCGGGCCAATACCGTTTTTAGTAGTTCCAATTTTATTAGAACCTTTCTTTGATTCCTTTAAAGCGTCCAATTCCTTATGCCAAGGCATGACAACGTGAGCTGTCTGACTAATGAAGAGTTGCCCGGCGACTTGGACATTCATGGAAAGAAGTCCTTCAATTTCTTTAACTAATCCAATAGGATCCACTACTACACCATTGCCGATGATGCATATTTTACTTTTATGAAGGATCCCCGATGGTACGAGATGAAGTACATATTTCGTTGTTCCTATGAATACAGTATGTCCGGCATTGTTGCCGCCTTGAGTTCTGACGATGATGTCAGATTTTTCTGTAAGAACATCAATGATTTTTCCTTTGCCTTCATCACCCCATTGGGCGCCGACTAATACGATATTTGCCATACTTTTAAGCCGTTTTACCTTTGGAATCAAATGGAATAACCATCAGTGTAAACTCCAAAGGTGTCATTTACGCGCAAACCCTACAGACGCAAAGGCAAAGTGTCAATGAAAAGTTGAGGGTGTTTATTCTTATATCTTCATTTCAAAATTGTTATGAAATAAAAAGAATGCAATTTAAAAAAATCTTATCAAATAAGAAAAAAGAAAAAATTACTTTTTTAGAAGATTTAAGTGGATTTCTTTTAAAATTCATGTATTCTAACTCCCTTCTTGCTGAAGGGCGAGAGGGGTAGGTGAACTTCCTATCGGTCATTTGTTGAACAATCCTGTATCGGAGGATATACATGGCAATAACAAAGAAGAAAACAGGTAGTACGAGAGTTACGGCAAAGAAAGTTTCTTCAAAATCAGAAGAAACTGAAGAAAAGGCTGTTTCTAAAAGAGTGCAGAAGACTGTTGAATCTGAGAAGGCTCCCAGAAAGCGGAGAGCAAGGAAGTCTGTTGCTGATGATATTCCTCCTCAAGAGAAGGTTGAGAAAGTTTCAGTTGAAACTGAGAAAAAAGTTTCGCGAGGCAGATTGCCCAAGACTTCTGATAAGGGAGAGACAAGTGAGCTGAAAGAAACTCCTTCAAAACCAAGAAGGAGGAGATCCTCTAAGGTGCCTCCTGTAGCCACTGGAAAAGTGGTTGGCAGAGCTTCTCTGGCTTCTCTATTTGGGGAAACTGAGACTAATTTTTCTGAAGAACCGCCAGAGTGGGTCAAACCCGAATGGGTCAAGTATTACAAAAATTTGTATATGCTGAGAAGGCGGCTGAAAAATCAGATGAGTGGTTTGGCTGATGATTCGGCTCAAGAGGTTTCAAGTTTTGGTATGCACATGGCTGATACGGGGACAGATCACTTTAACCGCGACTTCGCGTTAAGTCTGCTTTCCGCGGATCAAGATGCGTTGTATGAAGTGGAACAAGCTCTGAAACGGATACAAAAGGGAACCTACGGATTGTGTGAAATGACGGGTAAGCCTATTCCTAAGACGCGCTTAGAGGCCATACCATGGACTCGTTTCACTGTAGAAGCTCAGGCTCAACTGGAAAAAGACGGTGTTTTGAATAAACACAGGTTGGGTACTTTGGGTACGATCGCGAATCCTTTGGATGAGTTAGCAAACCGCCCATTGCAAGAAGAAGATGAAGAGGGTGAAGATAAGCTTGCCCCGGATAAGGAATAGTATTATAATAATTTCGGTTTTTGTGATATATGCCACGAGAAATTGTAACAATTGAATGTACTGAGGCTCGTAAAGAAGGAAAGACTCCTAGTCGTTACCAGACCTCACGCAATAAGAAGCTCCAATCTGAGAAGATTGAGATGATGAAGTATAATAAATTCCTTCGTCGTCACACTTTGCATAAAGAAATTAAGTAGAAAATATGCCTCGTAAAACAAATACGGATAGAAGTAAGAGGGGTTCTCGTAATGGAAATGGCGGAACAATGGAACGCCGCACTCCTCGTCCACAGCCAAAGGTTGATTTTACTATTGACCAACTGGATTACAGAAATGTGACCTTGCTGCGCAGATTTGTGACAGATCATGGTCGTATTTTATTGAGAAAGTACACAGGGCTTCCTGCTGCTTTTCAGCGTCGTTTGACCCGTTCTGTGAA
>JAFZAR010000304.1 GCA_017557085.1 Verrucomicrobiota bacterium
AAGATGAAAGTTAAAGCTAACAGACTGATTTTTAATAGATTATTTAGTTTCATAATGTTTTTATCGTTGAAGGGTCCTGTATTGACAAGAAACCCCCTATGCGGTTTTCCGTAAGGGGGTTTTCGCTATACAAAAAAGTGTATTCTATTGAGCAGCGTCATCTCTGTATTGAGGCTGATCGGTGTCCGCTTCCCACATACCGGCACTGGGGGAATCCGTGCGGTGCGGTCTGAAGTCATTGTTCCAGCGGGCTCTGCGCGCGTCGTCATTGGGATCGACCGCTATTTTGCGCATGACACTTTCAGCGTGGCCGTCCACGTAAGCAAAGTTGCCGCGGCGGCTGTGGCGGGCAGAGGGCCATTGGTCGGGCTGAGTCGGGTCAATACTGCCGTCCCAGCTGTAGTCGGAGCGGCTGTCGGCGATCATGATCATTCCGACGGGGTTGACTACCTTGCTGACAGCGACTTCACCGGCACCGGTGCTGACCCGGCAGTCACCGCCCAGACCGTAGTACGGATAGGTGCCCAGCTGATCGGAGAACAGACCCCAGTCATTGTAACCGTAGCTCATGCCGGCTCCGTTCGGACCCGCTTTGAAATGGTATTTTCTATCCTTATCAAGGACGATGCGCTGTTCCTTGATGTTCTTATTGCTGTTGGTCTTGGAACCGATTTCCCACCAGTAGTCACGGGAAACGGAAGGACAGTTAAAGATGCCGACGTTGGTGCCGATAGCGGTCGCCAGACGAGTGGGCCACATATATTCCAGACCCGTTGAGCCTTCGGCATTGATGCAGCCGGGGAACCTGGGATAATCCGTGGTGTAGATGCTCATGGCCAAACCTAACTGCTTCAGGTTATTGCAGCAAGAGGTTGATTTCGCCTTGGCTTTCGCCTTGCTCAGAGCCGGCAGGATCATTCCCGCCAGAATGGCAATGATCGCGATGACCACTAATAACTCAATCAGAGTAAACCCTTTAGATTTCTTAGAAAACGTTTTCATCGTAAATTTTTTAGTTAAAAAGTAAGCTGTATCGGCTCGTGAACCTAAGGCTTTACATCCTAATGGAAATACAGCACACCAAGCCTCATTGTAGCGACAGAAAAGAGAATTTCAATCTATTTTTTTAGATTATTTTAAGAAAGATATTGAAGGTCAAAATGATAGATGTTGAAAAAGATTTTTGAAGGAGAAATGGCCCATTTTTTTCTGGATTTTGGCCTCTTATATTGGTACATTATCTGACGGCGTGCTACGTTTCTTGAATTTTTTAATGGATTGAAAAGCGGTTTTGAAACCGAAACAAAGCTTTTCCATCGTATTGAAGATACGGGAAGTGTGTGCGCGAATGTAATTGATTAACAAAAAATAGTCTGACTATGAATACTAAATTGCTAACAACTGCGCTGGTGCTGGGGTTAGGTGCTTCCGCTTTCGCGGCGGAAAGCGCAACTCTGAAGCATCGGTACAGCTTTGAGCCCGTCTATGGCGATATGGGTAACTTTATCCTTACCGATTCTGTCGGCGGTGCAACAGGTACACTCCATGGTGATAATTCTTACCTGGGTGAAATATATGATCCGGAAACATTTGAGATCATTGGTTATGAAATGGTATTGTCAGGTGAAGGTGACCCTGCGTCTTTTGATGTTGGTTCCTTCGCTTCTCTGCCTGCGGATATCATGAGTACCTTCTCCTCCTTCTCTGTCGAGATGTGGGTCAAGTGCACCGGTGATAAAGGCAACTGGATGCGTCTGTTCGATTTCGGTAACTGCTATACCAATGATGATGGAACCATTGGCGGCGGTCATAACTACACGATGATGACCTGGCGTTCCTACAGCGGCACACTGCGCAATGGTGTGCGGGTAGAGGGAGATGAGCAGGTAGTTGATGCTACCGTGCTGCCTATTGGTGACGATGTGTTCCATCATATCGTTTATACTTATGACAGTGAAACCAAGATCGGCAAGATCTACACCGACGGTGCGATCGCCGGTTCCGGTTCTCAGGCGTATAATCCGACCCAGTTTGGCGGTATGCCCAACATGTGGCTCGGCAAAGCGGAATTCCAGGATCCCTATTTCCAGGGCAACTATGATGAATTCCGTATCTATCAGGGTGTGCTGACCGCGGCCGAAGTTTCCAACAACTACAAACTGGGTGCGAATCAGCTGGGCGATCTGGGTACACTCCAGAGCCTGGAGATCACCGCTCCCAAGAATACTATTTATAAGAATGAGCACTTGGCACTGACGGTGAATGCCACCTTCAGCACAGCCGGTGTCATCAATGTGACCGGTGACTGCACTTTTGACAATTCGGATCCCGAAGTGGCAAGCATCACCGATGGTGCCATCCTGGGTCTTGCCGCCGGCACAGCCAAATTCACGGCAAATTATCAGGATAAGAGCGCGACCTTTGAGGTGACGGTCCTCGACGAAGCCCCGACACTGGAGCTGGTCCACCGCTATTCCTTCAACGGCAACGCCAATGACAGCGTGGGCACCGCCAATGGTACCCTGGAAAATGGCGCGACCGTTTCCGGCGGTAAACTGGTGCTGACTCCGGCTGATGAAGCCGCTGCCAACGCTCAGTATGTCAGTCTGCCTCTGGAAGGTTTCTTTGATGGACAACTGGCGGCGACTGTTGAAGTCTGGGCGCAGATCGACAATGTGAACCAGGATTATAACTGGTGCAGACTCTGGCAGTTCTCCAGCTCTATCTCCAGCTTCTATCTGACTCCGCGCGGATCTACCGTGATCAATTCCTACCTGAAGACTCCTTATGGAGAGAGTACGATTGTAGGTTCCGGGTACATAGCTGGTATGGATGAAGGTGTCATGGCTCATCTGGTGGTGGTCGCTGACGGCTACAACAAGAAATTCTCCATCTATCGTGACGGCAATCTGCTGGTCGAAAGCAGCATAAACCTGGTTCCCGCTGACCTGGGCGCGCTGACACTGGCCCGCATAGGTGGTAACGGTGAGAATCCCGGCTTCTTCGGCAAGGTGGATGAAATGCGTATTTACAATGGCGCGATGACTGTGGAAGACGTTCGTTTGAGCTATGCTTCCGGTCCCGACACTCTGCCTTCTGAAACAGGTGAGATCCAGTCTGTTTATGTGAAACTGCAGAATGGTACCACC
>JAFZAR010000305.1 GCA_017557085.1 Verrucomicrobiota bacterium
ACGGGTAATGACCGGTGACAGCAAAGACACCAGAAACAGGATCGCCAGGCTGCAGCCCGCGATCGGCAGCAGCAGTCTGAAAAATTTAGAATTAAAAAAATTCATAACCTTTTGTTTTTCACAAAAAAAACCAAATCCAAATCTAACACACCCTTGACAAGTTTTCAACCGTATTTTGCCGGGCCGCCTCCAAAATAGAGGAAAAGAACCACCATCAGACATGGATAAACATGAATAAGTATTTGTTTAATAAAGAGATATATTATAATACAGAATAGATTGGTCATTTCTACAAGATATTTTTAAAATTATTTATAACATATTATTGATTAGGTAGATATGATTATTTTTGAATCAAAATTCCGGGGTAATGTGATAATAGGTTGCATTCCGGGAGCGGTTTTGATAAAATCAACCACTTGTGTGGACGCAGGGAGGTCCTGAGTCCGCGGGAGAAAGTATAGAACATTTTCAAAAGAGGTTACTTTGGATCCTGAGATTTGTAAAAAAGCATTGGAGAAGGTTGGCGATGCCAATACTCTCATTAACATTGTCTCGAAACGAGTTCGTCAGTTGAGTTCGGGAAGCCGTCCGCTGTTGACCGGTACGGAAAACATGGGCGCCGCCGACATCGCGATGACGGAGCTGGTGCAGGACAAGCTCTCCTGGGATGAGGCTGATTACAAGAATCTGGCCCCGGTTTATACTGTGAATTTGCGGCGTAAACGCAGAGCTTAATTTTATCAACATTGGAATCCGGAAGCCGGGTGTGTCATTGATGCCTCCTTCCGGTTTTGTATTTTTTTGTGGGAGATATTTTAACCAATTCAAAAGCGCGCCGGGATTACTTCATTCTGGAGACGGTGGAGGCGGGCATTGTCCTGAAGGGGACAGAGGTGAAGTCTCTCCGCGCGGGACGCGGTCAGATTCGGGACGCGTTCGCGAAGATCGAGAACGGTCAGGTCAATCTGTATAACGCGCACATTGATGAGTATTCTTTCGGGAACCGTCTGAATCATAATCCGAAGGCGAACCGCCGGCTGCTGCTGCACAAGAGCGAGATCCGCAAGCTGGAACTGCAGGTGATGGCTAAGGGAACGGCGTTGATCCCACTGGGAATGTACTGGAAGAAGAACCGGGTGAAGGTCCGTCTGGGACTGGGCAAAGGCAAGGCGGAGTATGATAAACGAAATGATATCCGGAAACGCGACGCGGAGGAAGAAGTGCGCCGCGCGATGAGTTACCGGCAGAAAAACCGTTAGTTTCTTTTGAGCACAGGCAAACATTATCTTATCACCGGCGGAGCGGGGTTCATCGGATCTCATCTTTCGGAGTATTTGATCGAAAGGGGAAACCGTGTGACGGTCATTGATGATCTTTCCACGGGCAGTGAGGAGAACCTGGCTCATGTGCGCAGGGATCCCCGGTTTCATTTTATCCGTTCGCGTGTTTCGGAATGTGCAGAGCTGGAGCGCTGTGTTTCGGAGTGCGATATTATTTTTCATCTGGCGGCGGCGGTCGGTGTCAAGCTGGTAGTGGAACGGCCGCTGTACACGATCCACAATAATCTGAAGGAGACGGAGGCTGTTCTGGAGCTGGCTCGAAAGTATGGAAAGACGTTTCTGCTGGCTTCGACATCGGAGGTTTACGGCAAGAGTTCCAAGGCACGGTTTGCTGAGTCGGATGATCTGCATATCGGCGCGCCGCATCTGGGCCGCTGGAGTTATGCCTGCTCCAAGCTGATGGATGAATTCATGGCGATGGCCTACTGGCATGAGTATGAGACGCCGGTCGTGATCACACGTTTGTTCAATATCGTGGGACCGCGCCAGACGGGCCGCTATGGGATGGTGCTGCCGCGATTCGTAAAAGCCGCGTTGGAAAACAAGCCACTGCCCGTGTACGGTGACGGAACGCAGACCCGCTGTTTCTGTCATGTAGCCGATACGATCAAGTTGCTGACCCAGCTGGTGGATGGGAATCCGCCGTTGGGAGCGGGCGAGGTTTTCAATATCGGAACAGATCTGGAGATATCGATCGCGGAGCTGGCCCGCAAGGTGATCGCCTTGACCGGTTCCCGTTCGGAGATCGAGTTCATACCTTATGAGAAGGCTTATGCGCCGGGATTTCAGGATATGATGCGCCGCAAACCTTCCGTGGAGAAGGTGCTGGCCCGTACCGGCACGCGGCCGGAGATCAAGCTGGATCAGATCATTCTGGATATTGCCCATTCAATGGGGATGCGCTGAGTATGGGCGGCATCAAGCGTTCAGTTCCTACCCGAAAAAGTCTTCAACAAGAAATTTCATCTTTGCCGGAATTTCCCTATCGTGAAACAGCGGAAAAGCTTTTAGCCTGGTTCAGACCGGAGGCGCGTCCCATGCCCTGGCGTGAGCTTAAATCTGATGGAACTCCGCATTCCGCGTACAGCATCTGGATATCGGAAAGCATGCTTCAGCAGACACAGGTTGCTACGGTGATCCCGTACTGGAAACGCTGGATGGAACGCTGGCCGGACGCGGCTGCGCTGGCACAGGCAACAGAGCAGGAAGTGATGAAGATGTGGGAAGGGCTGGGCTATTACAACCGGGCTCGCAATCTTCTCAAAGCGGCTCAGGAGATCATGAAGCGTTTCAACGGAGAATTCCCTTCAGAGCATTCGGAACTGCTTTCACTGCCGGGTATTGGTCCCTACACAGCCGGAGCAATATGCAGCATCGCGTTCAATCAGCCGCGGCCGATCGTGGACGGCAATGTGGTGCGTGTGCTTTGCCGCCTGCTGACGATCACCTTTGAACAGATCCCCTCGGAATTGAAGCCTCGCGATTTGCTTTGGAGGATCAGCACGGAACTGGTTTGCCGTGCGGCGGAGTGCGACCATCCGCGTGCGTGTTCTTATTTTAATCAGGCGATGATGGATCTGGGGGCAACCGTTTGCACGCCGCTGAATCCGTCATGTCTGCTGTGTCCGCTGAACGCGATGTGCAAAGCGTGTGCGGAAGGTTCACAGGCGCTTTACCCCTGCAAGAAGAATCTCCCCCAGACAGTCCGCCGGGAGGATATTGCCGTGTTTGTGAAAGATGAACAGGGACGCGTTTTGATGGAAAGACGTTCTGCGGACAGTCGCAATCAGGGATTCTGGCAGATGCCGCTGGCAGAGGAGTGCGATCACGAAAAAGCGGTCGTGTATTTCCGGAAAAAACATATCCGGCTGGAAGAAAAACAGCTTACCCAATTAAAACACGCCATCACGAAATTCCAGATCACCGTCAAATTGTATCCCGGAAAAACAGACGCGAAATTCAAGGAGAAAAAGGATCTCTGTTTTGTCACAGCGGAAGAGCTGAAACAGCTTCCCGTGACGGCTTCGCACTGCAAGCTGCTGCGTTTCCTTCAGAAGAAGGGCTTATGATCAGACAAACTTGCCCGGATTCATGATCCCGCTGGGATCGAGAGCTTGTTTCACGCGTCGGTGCAGTTCTCGTTCTTCGGGCGATGTCCCCATTTCCCACCAGGGCAGCTTGGCCAAACCGATCCCGTGTTCACCGGTGATTTTGCCATCCCATTCGATGACTTTGCGAAAGAGTTCATCCACTGCTTTTTTACCGGCTTCCAGCTGTTGGGGATCATCAGGGACGACCATGACATTGGTGTGGATATTTCCATCGCCGGCATGACCAAAACAGGCAACGGGGACACCGTATTTCTTCTGGAGCTGATCCGTGAAAACGAAAAATTCCTCCAGTTTGCCGCGCGGGATGACGATGTCATTATTCAGCTTTTTCAATCCGGTATCCTTCAGGCCATAGGAAAATTCACGGCGGACATCCCAAATTGCCTCACATTCTTCGGCACCGTTGGCCGTCTGCAAAGAAAGCGCGTGAGCTTCACGCAGGATTTGAGCGATCTGTTTAGCCTCACCAAGCACACTGTTTTCCTGTCCGTCCAGCTCCAGAATGAGATGCGCCTTCGATCCTTTGAAAATGGGATTGCCGGTGCGTTTCCAGGCGGCTTCCAGCGTGAAAGCATCGCCCAGTTCCATCGCACTGGGCAAGAATCCGGCGGCAAATATCTTTTGGATGGCGGCTGCGGCATCCGGCATGGA
>JAFZAR010000034.1 GCA_017557085.1 Verrucomicrobiota bacterium
CCCCACCATAGTCGCCGGATACCCGGACGGCTTCAGGTAAAGCGGATTGGACGGTCCCGCGTGCTGAGGTCCGTGGTACAGTGTATTGCCATGGTAAGGATACTGGGCAAAACCGTCGGAAAAGGCTTTCCACGCTTTCAGGACTTCCGGCGCGGCTTTCTCTCCGTAATAGGAGACCGCCACATTCTTCAGATTCTCCTCCGGCGTAATATCCTGAGTAGAACCGGTCTGGAACAGGGAAAGGTTCTCGGACGGATAACCGCCCAGGCTCCAGCTCAGCATGAGGCCGTTCACATGCTGTTTGGATAAGTTATTGGCATGCTGGGCGACCAGATCCAGCACCGGCAGATGCGGTATGGCGGAAAACTCCCAGGAGAGATTCACCTGCACCTTGGCCGAAGTCTTGAGACCGGCATCCTGTGCGTACTTCCAATGCTTCTGCGCACGCGGTCCCGGTCCCACGGCGGAAAGTGAATACTCTCCCACCGCGGAAGCCACGCCGCCGCGATTGATGGGCAGATTCCACTCGCTGACCGACTGCAGCCAGCAGCTCTTGGGCAGTTTCTGGATGATCTCTTCCGCGAACTGATCCTGCCAGCCCCAGTCCCAGACGATCATCTTGGCGTTGGGATTGCCGCGGTGGACTCCCTGCTCGATAAGCGTATTGACTTCGGCAATGATTTCAGGAGTCGTCCGCTTGGAACAACGGGGACAATTCCCCTGATGCCAGTGCGAGGCGCAGCTGGTCAGGTTCTCCGAAGCCGTGATCGTGAACACACCGGCCAGATCCGGCACATTCTTGAACACATATTCATACGAATCCGAAAGCCACTTCTGCACACGCGGATCGCTGGTACACATCGTGGAGAACTGCCCTTCCGTAACGCCTTTCATGCTTTCCCGTCCTTCTTTGGCGAAAAACTCTGTCGGCATGGAACGGGGTTCATTGGAATAAAGATAAATGCCGATGCCGTATTTTTTGGCACGCTGCACCAGCTTGTTCAGACCGGCGATGCGGCGTTCATGATCTTTGCCAAACTCCGGGAAATCCTCGGTAGGCGGCACCAGTGTGCGCAAAACTGTATGGAACCAGACACCGTTGACACCGGCCGCGGCCAGACGCTGCAGCAGACCTTCCGGGCAGGATTCGATCTCCGGATCCAGCAGAGGCTCGCCGAACGTGGCAAAATAGGACGCGATATAGCGCAGCTCGAAACCGCCCTCGTTTTCGGATTTTTCCGGGATCACGATGTCCGGCGAAGGATCCTTCAGGCGGTCAATGAAAGTAAAGCGCTCTTCCTCCGGAAGTGACTTTTCATCCGCCAGCTCCGCCTTCAGCAGTTCCGCGATCTGCTTTGCACGTGCCGTTGTTTCGGGCGTGGGTTCTGTGTAAACCAGCTTTTCGCAGGCCGGTTTCACCCAGCCCAGCTTGACCCACAGGAAATCATCCTCCTGCAGACGGAAACGCAGCTCCTCCCGATCAATGTCCAGCAGTGTCAAAAGCTGGTCATAAGGCAGCAGATGCCAGTTGCGGCGCAAAACCGTGATATAACCGCGCGAAGTGCCCCAGGCGGGCAGGATCGTCCCCTGCGGCTCCAATCCCATGGAAGCGGCAACGGAGGCCACTTTTTCCGGAGTGGTCTCCAGCACTTCCGCCAGACGTTCCTGCGGTACCAGCGTCCAGTTTCTGAAAATAAAAGTATGAAGCCGATCTGGGAAATAATCATACGTCACAGCCGCTTTGGTGCCGCCTTCGCCCGGAAGAACGATTTTCGGTGTCTGTGGCGCATTCTGATCATCGGCCGCGTTCAGAGTACCGGTAAAAATTGTGGTGCCCAAACCTATCCCCGCGGCGCACAGCACCGCCATAAAATTCGTCTTTTTCATACTTTTTTCTATTCTACTTTTTATTGTTCAGCATCTTGCAAATTGAAGGCGCGGCATAAGTGATGATGATGTCCGCTCCCGCACGCACCATGGACAGATGGGACTCCATCATGATGCGGTCTTCGTCTATCCAGCCTTTCTCGCCCGCGGCTTTGATCATGGCATACTCGCCGCTGACCATGTAAACCGCTGTCGGATAATGGAAAGTATTCTTCACCCGGTTCAGGATATCCAGATAAGCCAGTCCCGGCTTGACCATGACGATGTCGGCTCCCTCCTCGATATCCATAGCTACCTCGCGCAGAGCCTCCTCCGCGTTGGCCGGATCCATTTGATAAGCACGGCGGTCGCCAAATTTGGGCGCGGAATCCGCCGCGTCACGGAACGGTCCGTAGAAAGCGGATGCGTACTTCGCCGCGTAGGACATGATAACGGCATCCGTGAACCCGGCATCATCCAGCGTCTTGCGGATAGCCCCAATGCGGCCATCCATCATATCGCTGGGAGCCACGATGTCCGCTCCGGCCATCACATGGCTGAGAGCGGTCTGGGCTAAGATCTCCAGCGTACTGTCGTTGTCAACAAAAGTCCTGCCCCACGGAGTCTTGCGGATCATGCCGCAATGCCCGTGGCTGGTATATTCACACAGACAGACATCGGTGATGATGATCAGATCAGGAAACTCCTTCCGCAGCGCGCGGACGGCCCGCTGGGTGATCCCCTCCGGATCATAGGCCGAGGAGCCTTTTTCATCTTTGTGATCCGGAATCCCGAACAGCAGAATGGCACGAACACCGGTCTCCCACGCGGAACGTGTTTCTGCCAGCAGTTCGTCAATGGAAAGCTGAAAAACTCCCGGCATAGACGGAACCGGTACCCGTTTTTGAGTCCCCTCTGTAACGAACAGCGGCAGCACCAGCTGCTCTTTTCTGAGGTGGGATTCCCTTACCATAGCGCGCAGTTCATTTGTTTGACGCAGTCGGCGCGGGCGATAAAATGGAAAAGTGCCTGACATCATACTCTTCATAGCTGAAATTTTAATAATTCCTCTCACTTTCAGCAAGAATAAAGGCCGAAAAGTAAATTAAAGGCGGATTTTCAAAAAAACGTCTTGCGTTTGGAGCAATATTAGAGGATGCTTGTGCGGCTTTCGGAAGCTGAAAGGCTGTCCGAGGGTGTTTTATTCCTTAGAACGGTGAAAATTTACAGTGGTAATTCCAATCCGGCTCTAGCCAAAGCGATCTGCAACTATATCGGTATCAGCCTTGGCCGGTGCGATGTTACTCAATTTCCTGACGGTGAGTCTTTTGTGAAAATTGACGAGAACGTTCGCGGCAGCGATGTTTTCGTCATACAGTCCACTTGTCCTCCGGCGAATCACTATCTGATGGAATTGTTCATCATGATAGATGCGCTGAAACGCGCGAGCGCGGCCAGGATCACGGCGGTCATTCCCTTCTACGGGTATGCTCGCCAGGATCGTAAAGATCAGCCCAGAGTGCCCATCACGGCAAAACTGGTGGCGAACCTGCTCGTTGCAGCCGGTGCTAACCGTGTCTTGACCATGGATTTACATGCACAACAGATCCAGGGATTCTTTGATATCCCCGTGGATCATCTGTACGCGAATCCGGTTCTTTTGGATTACATTAAGACCTTGGACACGGAGAATTTGGTGGTCGTCAGCCCTGATGTGGGAGGCATCAAAAAAGCCTATAACATCGCGGCCGTGCTGGATAAACCTCTGGCGATCGTTTCAAAACGGCGTAAGAGTGCCCACGAAGTGGAAGCAACGACGCTGATTGGCGACGTGAAAGATAAAGATGTCCTTTTGGTGGATGATCTTACAGAAACAGCGGGAACCTTAACCTCCGCGGCGGAACTGCTCAAGCGGGAAGGTGCCAGAAAGGTGTTCGCCTGTGTCTCTCACGCCCTGCTGAACGATATCGGCATACAGCGTCTGCGCAATTCCGAGATCACCGAATTGATCACAACAGACAGTGTACCGAACCAGCCGGTTGAGGGAATTAACCTGAAAGTGATTTCTGTGGCTTCTCTGCTAGGTGAAGCCATTGTGCGAATTCACAAAAATCTCTCTGTGACTTCGTTGTTTAATAATTAGATAGAAGAGAACGATTTAGTACAAAACGTTTTATACTTAGCGAGAATGAAAGCTGAATCATTAGTAGTGTTTCCGCGCACATTGAAGAAGCGGACCGGAGTAAAAAAATTGCGCGCGCAAGACCGCGTGCCGGCAGTCATCTACAGCAAAAAGACTGAGCCTCAAAACCTTGAAATCGATCGCAAGGCCATTGAGCATCTGTACAGTCACGCTGTATCTGAGATCCTGCTGGTTGAATTGACCATTGGCGAAGGACAGGCAAAACGCCTGGCTATTGTACAGGAAGTCCAACATCAACCGCTCTCCGGCAAGATTTTACATGTTGACTTACACGAAGTCACTGTGGACGAAGAGATTGAAATCAGCGTTCCTATCGAAGCCGAAGGTGAAGCTGAAGGCGTGAAAGCCGGCGGCGTTCTGGATCACACCCTCCAAAAGGTGCGCGTCCGCGGTTCCGTAGGTGCTCTGCCCGAAGTGATCATCGCGAATGTATCCGCTCTCAATCAGGGAGATTCCCTGCAAGTCAAAGACCTGGTGGTTCCGGAAGGAGTCAAGGTCCTTGTAGATGGAGGCATCACCGTCTTCTCGGTGACGGCTCCGGTGGAAGAACCCGTTGAAGAAGCTCCTGCGGCAGAAGGTGAAGAAGGCGCGGCCATGGCTGAGCCCGAAGTCATCCGTGAGAAGAAAGCCACGGAAGAAGAAGAGCCCGCTGATAAAAAGAAGAAATAGAGAGCTTGCTTTTAGCCGGATAAACTTGCACAATATCCGGTCTCGAGTGTGGGAGAGACATTTCTCATCACAGGCCTGGGGAATCCGGGAACGGAATATGCCCTCACCCGACACAATGTTGGGTTTATGGTCACAGATTTGCTGGCAGCTCATTGGAGGGTGGAATTCCGTCCAGAGAGCAGCTTCAAAGCGAGAATAGCCGCGGTCAACTTGGGTGAAGACAAACTCTGTCTTTGCCAGCCGTTGACTTGGATGAACTTGAGCGGGGAAGCCGTAAGCACCATCGTGCGCTACTACAAGATCCCTCTCGCCAAAGTTCTGGTGATTATGGATGACGCGGACCTGCCAGTCGGCACCATCCGAATGCGTCCAAGCGGCAATACCGGTGGCCATCATGGACTGGAATCCGTGCTCAGTCTGCTGGGCAGCAATGAGATACCACGCTTGAAGATCGGCATCGGTGATGCCGGGCAAAAGCAGATTAAGGGACATGTTTTAGGGAAGTTCTCCAAAGAAGAACTGCCCGTGATTGAAAAAGTCTTGGATCGAGCCGCCGATCAGGCAATATGCTGGGTCGAGCGCGGGATCCAAAAAGCAATGAATGAATTTAACGGGGCGGTTGCCGCCCCTGAGAAAAGGGAAAACTGAGTGAAAAAGTACGAAGGTCTGTTCATATTTGACGTTGACGAAAACGGAATCAACAGCGCTCTGGACAAAGTGAGCGCCGAAATTGCTGCACAGGGCGGCAAGGTAGAGAATATCAAGAAGATGGATAAGCGTCCCTTTGCGAGAACTCCGGACAAGAAAGTTACCTCCGGTTTCTACGTGAATATCACGTTTGAAGCCCCCGGTGCCGCGATCCGCACGCTGAAATCCCGTTTTGCGTTGAATTTCAATGTTTATCGCGTGATGTTCACCGAAGGTGTCCATGCGGTCGAACCGCAGGAAGCTCCGGCCGAAGCTCCGGCAGCGGCGGAAAACGCATAAACTGCCCTTTCACGGGGATAGCAACAAAAATTTTAAGGAACATTAACCATGGCTAATTTCAATAAAGTCCTTCTGATGGGCAATTTGACCAGGGATCCTGAGCTGCGCTACACACCCAGCGGGACTCCGGTGGCCGGTTTTGGGCTTGCAATGAACCGCACATGGAGAGATGCCAACGGACAGCAGGTGGAAGACACCACTTTTGTGGATGTCTCCGCTTTTGGCAGCACCGCTGATACCATCAGCCGCTACTGCCGCAAAGGTCGTTCTCTCTTCATTGAAGGACGTTTGAAACTGGATACATGGGAAGATAAGCAGACAGGACAAAGACGGAACAAACTCTCCGTCATTGTGGAGAACTTCCAATTCATCGGTCCTCGTCAGGATGACCAAGGCGGCGGTTACGCTCCTCGGCCCAATCCCGGTGCCTATGGTGCTGCTCCACAGCCCTCTTATCCTAATGTTCCTCCGGCACAGCCGCCTTATGGTACACAGTCCGCGGCCTATGCTCCTCCTCCATCCTCCGGGATGCCTCCCATGCCTCCGGCTGCGGCGGATCCTTCCATGGAAGATGATGTACCATTTTAAAAAATTTAAAATTTATCAAGAATTATGAAAGTTGATGTGATATTGGTTCGGAACGTATCCGGACTGGGCGCAGAATCCGATCAGGTAAAAGTTGCCGCCGGTTACGCGCGTAATTATTTAGTCCCGCAGGGATACGCCATTCCTGTAACACAAGCTAACAAACGTCGTCTGGAAGCCCTCAAACAGCGCCGCGTCGAGCGTGAAGCCCGCGAGCTGGCCAGCATGAATGAACTGGGTGCCATGCTCTCCAAGCTGACCCTGGACATCGCTGTCAAGACCAACGAGGACAACACCAAGATGTACGGTTCCGTGACTTCCTCCACCATCGTGGACGAGCTCAAAGCCCGCTACGACGTGACTCTGGACAAGCACACCGTGGACATCGAGAAACCGATCCACAGCCTGGGCGAACACGACGTCACCATTAAGCTCCACCCCGAAGTTATCGTGACCCTCAAGGTCAACGTCAAGAGCTCCAACCCGGTGGTTGCTGAACAGGCTAAGTAATTTTAGCGAATCATTTCGATCCCCTCGCCTCACCGCGCGGGGATATTTATAAATCATTTACCCGGACAGATTCCTCTGTCCGGGTTTTCTTTTATAACCTAAAACCGCCATCAAAAAGAAATTTCTAATGACGGTTTTGGGTTTATGTTAAATATTCACAGGTAAATATCAGGATTTCAATCCCAGGCCCAATTCTTCGCGGCAGTAGCGGATGCTTTGTTCCAACTGCGGAATCTGATATTCGGGAGTCCAGGCGTTCTTGACCGCCGGAACTGGCTGGACGTTTTTGGCCAGCTTGATCAGTTTGGCCAGACCGACACCTTTCAGCTCCGGCCAGAGTTTCAGATGCTCCGGATCCAGATAAGGCATGTCGTAATTGAAGCCGCTGATGATCTCCAGGAAGCAGGGCACTCCCGGACACAATTCCGTGAAACGCTTCATGTATTCTTTCATCCCCATTGTACCAGCACCCATCGCCGCCCACTGGCAGCAGAGTCCTTTTTCGGTTTCCCAAACGATGGAATCCCGAATGCCGGAAGCCACCGCGTAAGGAGCAAGCACTTCCAGGTTGGTCATGGGATCTTCATAAGTCCAAACCGCGTTACCCGCATCCAGCGTCACGCCAACAAAATCGGTGCCGGCCATCTCCACCAGACGCACCAGTTCCCATCCCTGCATGTCACCGGCGTGATTCTC
>JAFZAR010000306.1 GCA_017557085.1 Verrucomicrobiota bacterium
ACTAGAGAATCGTAGATTGAAAGAACAAAAACAGGAGGAAAGTCGTTCTGACGTAGTATTAGTTTCTGCACAATAACCAGAATCAGTTTTTAAATTAAACAAAACCCCCGACGGTCACCCCGCCGGGGATTTTTTGTTGTTAAAGGGTTTTATGATTTTTCAAGCTGGCGGGCGGCTTCGCGTCCGAGTTGTTCGGCTTCGGTGAGCTTGCCTTCCACGGTGATCCAGCGGGGCGGAGTGATCCGGAAGGAGACGGCCCGCATTTGCAGACGGTGGCCGATGATCCGGGCGAACGCGGCCACGGGGCTTTGACAGCCGCCGCCCTGAGCGCGCAGAAATTCCCGCTCGGCGGTCACACAGATCTGTGTGTTCGGATGGGTGACGGCACGGCATATCTCGTTGAGCAGGGGATCGTCGGCGCGGATCTCAATGCCGATGGCGGCCTGACCGACACAGGGGAGCATTTCGTCCATTTCCAGAACGGAGCCGAGGATGCCGTCCAGTTCCGCCTGAGCCGCGGCGGGATCGCTGCCGGTTTTCGGAGCGGTAAAATGCCCGTCGGGGAACAGGTGGTATTCCAGCCGTTCCAGTCCGGCGGCGGCCAGGAGCGTGGCATCTATCTCCGGATGTTCCCGCAGTTTGCGGATGCGTGTGCCCACATTGCCGCGGATGGGGATGACCCGGATATCGGGCCGCAGATGTTGTATCTGCACCTGACGGCGTGTGCTGCTGGAGGCGATCGTCGCGCCCTGGGGCAGGTCTTTGATCTTCAGACCGCGTTTGAAACCGCGGTAGCTTTTGACACCGGGAGCCCAGTCGGTGACGGCGTTCTGGAGTTTTTCCGCCAGAGCCGGAGAGCGGTAGATCAGCAGGTCGTGTGCGTCTGCGCGCCTCAGCACGCCGCCCAGAATGAGACCTTCGGGCAGCTCGGTCGGCAGGTCTTTGAGGGAATGGATGGCCATATCGGCCGATTTCTCCGTCAGGGCGTTCTCCAGTTCCTTGGTAAAGAGACCTTTGGCCGTGGGAGAGGGTAAAGAGTCCTGATCCGTGTGAGCCAGCGAAGCCGTTTGCAGCTTGTCGCCGGTGGTCTTGATGACGCGGATCTCAAAGCGCAGATGAGGGAAAGCGTGCGCGCAGGTGTTCAGCACCCGGTGAGTCTGAGCCAGCGCCAGCGGACTGCCGCGTGTGGCCAGGATGATCTTGCGTTTGGGGGTGGTGTCGGCTTTTAGCATGAAGGGTTCTCCGAAGAGGAAAGGCGCATTTTGTCGCGGTATTCACGGTCTTTCTGCATCGCGTCAAAAAATTCACTCACACGCCGGGCGATCAGTTCCTGGCAGTGCTGGACCTGCTGTTCGCGCTGGCGGCGGGATTCGCCGGCGATCGTTTCCAGATCGTCAATGTTGTAGAGGTACACGCTCTCCAGCCGGTCAATGTCCGGGTCAATGTCGCGAGGCACGGCGATATCTATCAGCAGCAGGGGATGATGTTCGCGTCCGCGCATGTATTCCCGGATCATGGGGAAGGTGATCACATAGCCCGGAGCGGATGTGCTGGAAATGATGATGTCCGCGTCGGGGATCCGGGCGGTCCAGTTTTCAAATTCCACCGCGCTGCCGCCCAGCCGTTCGGCCAGAGCCTGCGAGCGTTCCAGTGTACGGTTGGCGATGGAAAGCTGTTTGGCGCCGCGGGAGAGGATGGCCTTGGCGGTTTTCTCGGAGGTGTCGCCCGCGCCGATGACCAGAACGTGGCAGTGATCCAGATCGTCAAAGATCTTTCCTGCCAGCTCCACGGCGACATTGGCCACGGAGATGTGTCCGCGCTGGATGTCGGTCTGCGAGCGGATGTATTTGGCGGTGCGGAAGGCTTCCTGAAAGGCTTTGTTCAGACGGCGGCCGCTGAAGCGGTTCTTCAGCGCCAGATCGTAAGCGTTCTTGACCTGGCCCAGGATCTCCGTTTCGCCCAGCGCCATGGAGTCCAGACCGGAAACCACGCGGAACAGGTGATGGAGCGTTTCCGCGTCCGTGTTGAAGTAGAAGCACTGCTCCAGGTCGTCCGTGTATTCGATGGAGCGGGAGTGTGCCAGGAACCGGAGCAGCGGCCGCATGGAGTCCCGGCTGACCTGATCCCCCGCGATGTAGAGTTCCACCCGGTTGCAGGTCGAGATCAGGATCCCTTCCTCGGCCAGACCGTTCCGGAGCAGAGCGGTCAGAGTCTCGATCGAGTCGAACGCGTTAAAAGCAAAGCGTTCCCGCACATGAACGGGAGCGGTCTTGTGATTCAATCCCAGATGCGCGATCATATCCGAATGACCTCCCTGTCAGGCTCCTCCATCGGGATGAAAATGCGCTCCTCCCGGACCGGTTTAGCCGGACGGTTTCCGTGAGTGGGCGAAAGAAAGGACGTGACCCAGAAAGTGAGCAGAATGAAAATGAATCCGCACAGGATGCTCCAGGCCATGGCCCGGCCGCGCAGATGAAACACGTGCTGCACGATCAGCAGCAGAGAGAAATAGACCCACAGCGCCAGTGCCCAGAAGATCTTGATGTCGCCGCCGAGCCAGATGCCGGTCTCCAGATAATGCCCGCGGATGCCGACACACAGACCGATCGTCAGAAAGAGGGTTCCCGCCAGCAGCATCCCGGAGGCAAAGGCGCGGATCCTCTGCACCGGCGGCAGGATGCGTGTGAGCGCGTGGAGCTGTTTCTGCTTCAGAGCGCGGTGCTGGATCAGGTACATGGCCGCCGTGGCCGAGGCGATCCCGTAGGCTCCATAAGCCAGAAAAGCGAAGGTCGCGTGCAGACTGACCCATTGCGGCAGCGGGACCACACGGGGCTGATCCAGCGCCGGGATCAGTGAGAACAAGCCCAGCAGGAACAGCAGCGGAGAGAGAAACGCCGTCAGAAAACGGAGTTTGGTAAAGAAAAGCGCGATGACCGAGCCCAGCGAGAGCGTCCATCCGATGAACATCCCGGCCTCGAACAGATTATGGATCGGACAGGAGTTCAGGGAGAATCCGCGCAGGATCAGTGCCAGAGTATGCGCCGCGAAGGCGATCAGCGGAACGATGCCCCACGGTAAAAAATCGTTGCGGAACCGGTTTCTCCATAGACGAACGGAATAGACCGCCGTGATCCCGTAACCGATGATCGCGATAATAAAGAAAATCTTGTCAGTGCCCATTGCCGTGAAAGTGTTGAAGTGTTATCCGATGCCGCGGTTGGCTTTCCAAAGCAGGAACAGTCCCGTGCCCTGGAACAGGAAGTTGGGGATCCAGTAGAGCAGCCACAAGTGCAGAGCCGGATCGCTGGTCTCCACCAGCGCGTCACCCAGAATGAAGAAGCTGTAATAGACCAGCAGGACGATCAGTGCCATGGCCAGACTGATATTGGTCTCACGCCGCTGGGTCTTCAGACTGAGCGGGATAGCCACCAGAATGAAACTGATGCAGGCAAAGGAGAATGCCGTCTGATGATGGATCTCTTTGATGTAAGGCCGGATATCCATTCCCTTTTCGCGCGCTTCTTTCAGACCGGCCAGCATTTGCGGCAGGGTCATGTCGCTGATGTCGGCTGTGCGCCGGGTGCGGATGTTCAGGGGGATGTCCTCGGTTTCGTATTCTTCCAGATAGAGCGGCAGCCATTCATTTTCAAACGACGCGGCTTTTTCGCCGGAGTCCGGCTTCTTGTCAGCGGATTCCACCTCTTCCAGAATATCCTCAGCGCCGCTGATCCGTGTCAGCACACGCGCCTCGTTCAGCACCAGGCGGAGAGTGTTGCTGCCTTCCTCGTGGATCAGCCGTCCGGATTTGGCGAACACGTCCAGCATCTTATGACCCTTGGCAAATTGATAGAAGCGGATATTGAAGAGATTGTTGCCGCGTGTCTTGGAGACGTACAGGACGAATTCATCGGTAAAATCAATATAGCGGCCTTCGGGGATAAAAGTGGCCAGATTGTTCAGCTGATCGGCGAAAATCTGTTTGTAAGCGACTCGCGAGCTGGGGGATATTTGCAGATTGAACCAGGCGCAGACTCCCGTCATCAGCAGTGCCAGCGCCAGCACCGGTGTGACCAGACTCAGCAGACTGATCCCGGCTGAACGCGCCGCGGTGTATTCCTGATCCGCGCTGAACCGGCCGAATACCATCAGACCGGACATCAGCATCGA
>JAFZAR010000307.1 GCA_017557085.1 Verrucomicrobiota bacterium
AAAAATCCTCTTTCGCAAGAAAGAGGATTTTTTATAATGTCAAATAACAGCGACTATTTGTTAGGATTAGCCCCTTTATATTTCAATCGGATGCTGTACAGTCCTTTACTTGCTGTTATAAAAAGCACATCATGATTTTTTCCACCAAAACAAACATTGGCAGTCCAGCCTTCCGGAACTTTGATGACTTCAATCTCTTTACCGGTCTTGTCATAAACCACGACTCCTCGTCCATTGGTCAAATACAGATTCCCGTGATCATCTAAAGTCAGGCCATCAGACTGATCCTTGCAAAACACCTGTTTGTTTTCCAGTTTGATGCCATCTTTATCTGAAGAAATGGTATATTTGTAGATAATGCCCGCACCAATATCAGAAATGAAAAGCGTCTTTCCGTCAGGTGTCCCAATGATTCCATTGGGTTTTTTTAGATCGTTGGCAATCTTTATCAGCTGTTTTTCTTTTGTAAAGACATATACATCCTCGCTATCTAATTCTTTACCGGTGCGATCACCCCACCAGGGGCGTTTATAAAGTGGATCCGTAAAATAATAATCCCCCGATGGATGAACCCAAATATCATTAGGACCATTGAAGTATTTATCTAGAAGATCAAGACTGCTCAGAACACATTCCTTCTCGCCATTTAAAGAAATGCGCCACAGCTCATTCTTATTATCCGCGCAGGCAATGAGATGATCTTCCGCGTCCATGTACATCCCATTAGCTCGCCCGGCTGGACTCATAAAAACAGTCAAGATTCCATCTGTACTCCATTTAAGAATACGATCCAGATTCTGATCAGTGAAATAAACATTGCCTTTGGAATCACATGTGGGTCCTTCTGTGAAAGAGAACCCTTTGGAAAGCAACTCCAGATGAGCACCATCAGCTATCACTGATTCCGCAAAGGCACTTGCCGCACCAGCACACAACAGTGCAGCTACCAGTAAAACTCTATTTTTCATCATTTATCTTTTTTAAATGGTTTACGATTTTACGCGCCCAGGCTTTGTAGCCATTCGCGTTTAGGTGGAGATTATCTTTTAGGAAATATTCCGGTATAGGATCCCCTTCTCCATTCATTGTAATATCATAAGTGTTCAGATAATAAAGATTTTCTGTCTGAGAAGCCCAAACATTCAGCATATCATTCAATTCTCTCGTTGGAAGGAATTTATCACGTCTCAGTTCACAAGGTTTCACTGAGATGATCGTTACAGTGATCCCTGGATACTTCTCCCATATCATAGTCAAAAGCTGTTTATAATTGGATAAAATCTGTTCCGCCTTTATCCCTCTTGCTGTATCATTATCTCCTTCATAAATAACAATCTGTTTGGGGTTGTAAGGAGCGATGACGGTATCGAAGTGTTCTATAACATCTGTCACCATAGAACCGCCAAATCCTCGATTGATCAATGGAATTTCAGGCATATCCGCCTGCATCGTTTTCCATTGTGTAAAAGTGGAACTGCCAACAAACAGTGTCAATCCCGCTTGAGGTGGATTGTCCGCGTCTTGTTTTTTAAATGCGGCCATCTCCTTTTCATACGACGCAAATGTCTGTGACGCAAGCGTCATACACAACATCGAAATACAAACAATCTTTTTCATAACTAAATCAAATCTTTAGACGTATTTTTATTTGTGATAATCCCCAAGCTATTCCAATACATAACAGGGAAAAGACCAGAGACCGTGCTAATCCCGGCCAGCCGCTATTCAAAACTTTTGGATATGCCCACCCAGTCAAAGTCTGAATGCTATACCAGAGGTATGGAATCATGTAGCATGTCAAAGTAAGAGTTCCTGCCGGAGCTATGATCTTGAACCAATTCTTCTTACCTGCAACATCGACTAGCCAATAAATCACAATAAATAAAGCAAAGAAAATCGAACAACAAAGGAACAACCAGGTTGGAGTCGCCCCGATCTTAGAAATGATCCAGTGGTGTTGTGCCCAATATGCTCCAGCTAAAGCAGCTACTGCCAATCCAACTAAAATCGGCAGCAGTGTTTTGCAAAAATTGGCTTTTTCGTTGAAATGATAGACAATAACACCCGTCATCATACCAATGATCGCAAATGCCGCATGAACTCCACCTCCCGGAAAAAGAAAATCTAAGTGGTGAATATTCAACTGCTTGATAATTCCTTTGTCTGGAAGAATGCACAGTGCGATGGTAATGCCAGCCGCAACTATTGCTAAAAGAAGGTTAAAACGCGTGAACAAGACAACTACTGCACAAGTCAAATAGCTCCAGCCAATCAAGCCTAAAATCCCCCACCATTGCGGTGAAAACTTCGCACCACCAATTCCTTTATATTCATAAGCCAGCCAGAATAATACAGCAATGCCTAAAACACGCAAAATATAACTCCAATATCCCTTGAGTTTAGAATAATCATTCCACACAAGAAAGAAGGCTGTAACCATCCCTATCCCAAACCAAGGTTGAGAAATCAGGCATTTCCCAATAGTGTCGTGATTGACTATAAACACTCCCATGACCAACAATGCCAATGTTCTCAGCATAATATGCAAAAGAATCTGCCACAGAGGTTCTTCTCTTTGTCGCCGAATCTCCACAGCATAAGGCACTGCCATTCCCATGATAAAGAGAAATCCGGGAAATACTGTATCCGCAAGGCCAAGACGATTTTCATCACTTGCCGCATGAAGCAGCCAGTCAGGGATATTTTTAAGTCCGGGAATATCATTCACGAAAATCATCAAGAACATCATCAATGATCTGAAAACATCCAAAGATTCCAAGCGGGTTACGCTTATTCCCGTTTGTTTCGATTTTGTTGTATGTGCTTTTGCTTCAGCCACGCCCAGTAGAATATCGTCTTTCAGTATTCTAAGCAAGCCGAACATCTTGCCTATCAAATCAAAAAGCTCTATTCTAATTGTCGTTTGACCGTAAATGGCAAATACAAATATTTCGAAAAAAATGTTATGTTTTTTCGTCTAATTTAATTAACTCCTACGGGAGAATGTAATAAACTCGAGTTATGATACTCTCCAATATACTGATTAAGAAAAAGTTAATCACAAAAGAACAACTAGATCAAGCACTGGAATTAAAAAACGCTAAAGGAATGCGGCTGGATCGGGCTTTGATCCAAATCGGTGCTATCAGTGAAAAAGACCTTTTGAATGTATTAGGAGAAGAATTACATCTGCCTGTTGTGAATCTGTCACAAGTCCAGGCTGATCCCGAAGCTATCAAACTTCTTCCTACAAAACTTGTTTATCGCAGAGGAGTAATGCCCCTCTCCCTGAAAATAATCGATGGGGCTTCCACATTGGAAGTCGCGATGAGCAACCCCTTTGACCTGGAAGCTCTGGATGATATTCAAGTTCTTACTGGAAAAAGAGTTCGAGCGGTCCTAGGAATTGAGGCTGAAGTTGAACGTCTTATCAAAGAATACTATGGATTAGGCGGTGATACCATCAATGAACTGACTGGCGGACTTAACGAAAATTCCACAGAAGATATTCAGAATGAAGATTTAATGGAAATGGCTCAAGAAGCCAGTGTCATTAAACTTGTGAATGAAATCATTGTGGAAGCTGTCAATGAACGTGCCAGTGATATTCATGTTGAACCCTATGAAAATGAATTATCTATCAGGTATCGTATTGATGGTGTTCTGCATCCGGCTTCTGTTCCAGCGCAAATCCATCAGCTTCAGGCAGCAATCATCAGCCGCATTAAAATTCTGGCAAACTTAAATATTGCTGAACGACGGCTTCCCCAGGATGGTCGTATTAAATTCCAAGTTGGAGGCCGACAAATCGATGTGCGTGTCAGTGTGATCCCTATGATTTTCGGCGAAGGCATTGTCATGCGTATCCTTGATAAAGCCAGTGTGCTATTTACTCTGCCCCAACTAGGTATGGATGAGGAAACTTTTGCACACTTTGAACAACTGATCGACAGACCTCACGGCATCATTCTGGTGACGGGACCAACAGGAAGCGGTAAGACTACAACGCTTTATGCCTCATTAAATGCTATCGTTGGACAAGATATCAAGGTGCTTACTGTTGAAGATCCTGTAGAATATAATCTTCGAGGTGTCAACCAGATCCCTGTGGACCACCAAGTTGGGATGACTTTTGAAAAAGGGCTCAGAGCCATATTACGCCACGATCCTGACGTTGTGATGATTGGTGAAATTCGTGACTTGGAAACAGCACAAGCCGCAGTTCAGGCATCACTGACGGGTCATCTTGTATTAAGTACACTTCACACTAATGACTCATGCTCTGCTCCTATGCGTTTGACTGACATGGGAATCGAACCTTATCTTGTCAGCAGTACTCTTATTGGCAGCATGGCACAACGTTTGGTTCGCAAACTCTGTAATATATGCAAGGAATCTTATAAGCCTAATTTGAAAAAAGTCCCCTCTGATCTCATCCTTACAGAAGAAGATCATCTATATCGCGCGACCGGCTGTGATGCCTGCCGTCAAACTGGCTATAAAGGACGCTCCGGTGTCTATGAACTAATGCTGATGAATGATGAGATCGCTAATCTCATTACACATCGCGCCCCCACTTATGAAGTCGTTGCCGCTGCACGCAAAAATGGACTCCGACTTTTAAGGGAAGATGGCTGGCTGAAAGTCAAGCGGGGTATTACAGATGTAAATGAAGTTGTCCGTAACACGGCTATATAATTTTTAATAATCTCGATGGCAGAATTCAAATATACAGCAAAAAACATCGCAGGAGAAACTGTCACAGGAGTTATCAATGCCGATAATAAATCTGCCGCCATAACTCAGCTGGAAGAAAAAAAACTTTTCCTATTAAA
>JAFZAR010000308.1 GCA_017557085.1 Verrucomicrobiota bacterium
ACGATGGACATCAGCGTCAGTTCCGGGGGGAGCTTGCACTGGATCAACTTGACGATTTCCACCATGTTCGTGTTTTCCGTCAGGTTCGCTTTCATGACCTCGTTATTGCCCACACTCACATAAAGCGTGATGGATTCCGGACGGATATTCTCCACGTTCATCCGGGAGCCGGAGACCTCCACCGAGGCTTCCAGCGGCATCAGGTCGTAAACATTCGTATCCAGCGGAGACTGCATCACATAAATGGGAACATTGGGCAGGACCTGTTTATAAATCGTACCGCCGGACTGCGTAGAAGTTCCCTTGCTGATCTGAAGTTTGACCGAGGTCCAGGCCACCAGCGCCAGCGCCAGCGCGAAGACCTTCAGAGTCGCATTGCTGAAAAGAAATTTTTTCATGACCGCTTCTCCTTTTTTTCCCTGGAAGGCTGGGGCACCGCTTCTTCCGCGCTATTACTCCTCAGCCCCAGTTTGGCAAGCAAACCTCTGAACCATAACTTTTTATTGATAGGAAGGATCTTAGGAACAAAAATCATCGTCAGGAAGCCGCGCAGATCCTCTTCCGAAACTCTCGTCACCAGCTGGCCTTTGTAAGCATAACTGATGAAGCCTTTTTCCTCCGAAACAATGATCACTACCGCGTCTGTTTCCTCGGACAGTCCCAGTCCCGCGCGGTGACGGGTCCCCATCGAATTGCCCAGATCCTGACGCTGCGAAAGCGGAAAGACACAAGACGCGCGCATGATACGGTCGCCCTTGATGATCACGCCTCCATCATGCAGAGCGTTATCCTTGAAGAAGATCGTCTGGAGCATTTCCGGCGAGGCCACGCAATCTATCAGCACACCGGGCGCGCTGCAAGTCTCCAGGACTTTTGCCTCCTGCTCGATGGCGATCAGAGCGCCCATTTTGTCATCGCTCAGGTTTTTGGCGCACTGGATGATCGTCTCGATATTCTCACGCTGCTGGTGAGCCGAGACGGTAAAGCGGTTGGTTCCCAGTTCCGCCAGCATTCGGCGTATTTCCGGCTGGAACAAAATCAGAACGGCTATCGCGAAGAAGCCGACGAACCAGCTCAATATCCACGTCAGCACCTGCAGCTTGAAAACGGTAGCCAAAAAGGCTACAACGATCAATACCGTGAAGAACCCCGTGACCACGGCCGCGCCGCGGGTACCCCGGATGAACTTCAGCGCGTAATAGATCCCCGTCGCCAGAATGCCGACTTCCACGATCGGTTTTAATATCTCACTAAAATTCACTGTGTCTTACCTTTATCCATTGCACAGCAGTTCCGTCAATCGGACGGCCTGCAGTGTCTCCTGAACATCATGTACACGCAAAATCCCGGCCCCGTGTTCCACCGCGAAACACGCCGCCGCCAAACTGCCTCCCAAACGATTGGAAAGCGTCTTTTTTTCAACCACTTTTGTCCTATCACAAGAAAGCGGATCAGACGGCTTCACAGACTGATGGGCACCGCCCGGCAGATCTTTCATAAAAGATTTGCGCGAAGCCCCCAGCAAAACAGGCCTGCCCCACTTTTTATAGCGATGAAGCCCGCTAATCAATAACAAATTGTGTTTAATTGTCTTTCCGAATCCGATGCCGGGATCCAGAACGATCTGCTCCGGGGAGACTCCTGACCGTTCCGCTTGCTCTAAAGTCTCTCCAAAAAAGTGATTTACGATCTCAACCGGGTCTTTTTCCTCCGGGGATACGGTTTCCGAATGCATCAGAACATATCCCGCGCCGTGATCGGCGATCAGACGGAACATTTCCTCATAAGAACGTCCCAGCCCGACATCATTGATGATATGCGCTCCGGCTTCCAAAGCCAACCGTGCCGTCTGAAGATGCCGGGTATCCACGGAGAGAACGGCTTTGGTCTGCCGCTTCAACTCGGTCAGCACCGGTTCGAGCCGCCGCCATTCCTCTTCCGGAGGGACTTCCTGAAAACCGGGCCGGGTCGATTCGGCTCCCAGATCCAGTATCTCCGCACCCTGCTCCGCCATTTCCAGACCACGGCGGACAGCCTCTTC
>JAFZAR010000309.1 GCA_017557085.1 Verrucomicrobiota bacterium
CGCTGGCAAAATTGATGATGCTGCCTTTGCCCTGCCGGCACATCAGTTTGCCGAAGATCTGACAGGGGAGCAGCGCTCCACCCACCAGATTCATTTTGAACAGGGAAGTCCAGTCCTCAGCTCGGATGTCTTCCACGGGATGATCCTGGCTGACTGTACCTTCCGGAGAATTGCCGCCGGCGGCGTTGACCAGTATCGTTGGAGTGCCCCAGGTGTTCAAAATCGTGTCGCGAGCAGCTTCGAGTGAAGTCTTGTCGGCAGCGTCCGCGGCGACAAAAAGAGCTTGTCTGCCATTTTTTTGGATGGAAGCGACCCGTTGCTGGCCGCGTTCGGCGTTTCGACCGATGATGACGACTTTGGCTCCGGCACCGGCCAGAGCTTCCGCGGCGACACCGCCCAGCGCGCCGGTCCCGCCGATTACGATGGCGATTTCATTTGTCAGATCAAATAAGTTCATTTTCAAAAATAAGTTGTTCAAATCTCACCATAAAAAAAGCGTCCTCACCGGAGAACGCTTTTCAAAAATATCACTGCAAGAGGCTTAACGGCCTTCCATCAATTGAGTGGGAAGACGGGAATCCCAGCCGCGCGGACTGTTCCAGGGACGAGCCGAATCATTGGCCAGGTCATCCTCGATAGATCTGCATCCGCTCAACATCAAGCCGGATGTCAACACCCAGGCTATGACGATCAAACGGGCAAACAGATTAAGCCATCTCTTGCGCATTTCTGCTTAGAACTTGGCAGCCATCACGCTGTCGCCTTCCAGGATCAGCTCGCCGTCGGCCAGCCATCCGGGAACCAAACTGGCAACGCTGTAAGTCGGTTCCACAGAAACGACTTTCACGCGTCCGATCAGTTTACCGTCGCGGGAAACCAGCAGCTCGCCCTGTTCCTCGACGTTGTCGTTGGAACCGATATCGAGCACCACGAACTCCCACTTGGGATCCACGGCGGTGACTTTGCCTTTCAATTCTTCCGGCAGTACGACCGCTTTGTCACCTTTGGTGTAGCGGTTCAGATCGGTCTGAAGACGGGCGACCTTCCTGTTCAGCAGATCGTTCTCATCCAGAAGCGCTTTATTGTTGTTGACCGCTTCACGCAGATCGGCCTGCATCTGGCGCACGTCTCCCGGCTCCATGCGGAGAGCATCCCAACGGGAGAGCTTGGAATTGGCATCGCTCAAGCTCTTTTCGGTCTCTTCCAACTGAGCCATCTTCTGTTTGGCCAGTTTGTCGAGATCATCACGCTGACGGATCGTCTGATCCAATTCGGCGCGGGTATTGACCAAATCAGAAGTCGTGTTCTTTAAATTCTCCTGGGTATCCCTCAGAGTATTAGAGGTTTCCCTTAATTCGCGCGTGGTCGTGTTCAAGTTGTCAGTGGTCGTAGCCAAATCGGACTGCAAAGTCTCGATCTTTTCTTTGACTTTTGTGTAGTTGACTCCCACCGAAGCAAGTCCGGCGACCAGGGCGATTATCAATGCTATTCTTAAATACATGTCCCTAAAACAATACCGCTCTCAGTGTACTTGTCACGCTGTTCCGTGTCAATACTTCTCGCGGATAAAATGGCGATTTCGTTCAATTTTTTGTTTTTTCTCTCCGTTTTTTGAGGTTTATGACTTCTCAGAGAGAATCTTTTCGTAAATTTTCACATATTTCTGCGCGACCTGCTTCCAGCTGGGGATCGGGAAGGTCTGCTGAGACTGGCGTTGAGACCACGAGTAGAAGCTCTTCAGAGCCTCCGCAATGTGATCCGCCGAGCCCAGCGAAACGGTCCGCACCTTTTCCAGATGGCCGTAAACTTTTGAAGCCCAGGGCAGATCGGGCAGAAGCAGAGGCAGCCCCGCCGCCGCCGCTTCATAGATGGCGATGCAGCCGCTCTCGAACTGGCTCATCAGGGCAAAGCCGCGCGCCCGGCGCAGATAGTCATATTTTTCCTCCACAGAGACGAACCCGGCGTACTTGACCAGCTTGCCGTCTGCCGCTTTCAGAAACCGCTGATAATAATCATCTTCCACCAGCGGTTTGCCCAGAAACACGATGGGGACATTGGCTTTGCGGGCGGCTTCGGCCAGCAGCAGGGAGTTCTTGCGCTCGGAGATAACGGCCACCGAGACCAGAAAATCGCCCTGACCCATGCCCTCCGGAGAGGAGAGCTTCTGAATAGCCTGCTCCTCAAGACCTTGAGAAATGACATAGCCTCTGTCAGCCGGCGCGTCGAACAGGTATTGCGCCACCTTCAGCTCGATCGGTACCACATAGACCATCGCGTCCAGCAGCTGATAGACATCCCAGGCCATGCGGTTGACCAGACCGGGAACCAGACG
>JAFZAR010000310.1 GCA_017557085.1 Verrucomicrobiota bacterium
CCCGCGTCCACACACGGACGGGACGCAGAGACCGTGCCGCCCAGCAAGTGAGCCAGCTCTTCCAGCATGCCAAAGTTTTCCGCTTTACCCATGCCTCTGCCGCCGGAGATCAGGATCTCCGCCTCGGCGATGTCGATGCTGTCGCCTTCCTTGCGGATGGATTTGACCAGCTTCAATTTGCGTGCCACCAGCTCCAGCTGTTCCATCAGGACTTCACCGTTCCGGGAAGGATCGGGTTCATTCGCGCGGAACACACCCGGACGCACCGTGGACATCTGCGGACGGTGGTTCGGTGTCATGATCGTCGCCATGATATTGCCGCCAAAGGCCGGACGGGTCTGGTGCAGCAGGAATGTTTCCTTGTCAATGCTCAGATTGGTGCAGTCGGCCGTCAGACCGGTACGGGCACGCACCGCCGCGCGGGCCACAAAACTGCGTCCGATCGCGGTCGCCCCGGCCAGAATGACTTCCGGTTTGTATTTATCTATCAGCTTGTAGAGAGCGTCTGTATAGGTATCGGCTTCATATTCGCCCAGGGACGGCTGATCCACCACATAGACCTTGTCGGCTCCATGCCGGATCAGATCCTGAGCCTGATCGGCGATCTTATCGCCCAGCAGCACCGCGCACAGCTCGCAGCCACGGTCATCCGCCAGACGGCGGCCCGTTGCCAGCAGCTCGAACACGACCTTGTGTATCTTGCCGCCGCGCTGTTCCGCGAAGACCCAGACATTCTTGTACTGTGTCAGATCTGCCGCGTTGGCGTTCTCATTCTTCCGCGCTGTGATAGCGCCGAAAGGACAAGCCTCCACACAGGACATACAGGCACGGCAGTCGCCCACCAGTGTCGCCTTTTTTTCCACCATTTCCAGCGCGCCGAAGGGACATCCCTTCACGCACTTCTTACAGCCTTTACATTTATCTTGATTGATGATGATAGGGGCCTCGTCCATATTATTTCAACGCTCCTTTCTTTTTCAAAGCATCCATGATCGAGCTCAGGGCTTTGGCCTTGTCACTCTTCCACACACATTTCATTTCGCAGTCGCGCACCGGCGGCGAGAAGATCTTCACCACTTTGGTCGGCGAGCCTTTCAAACCCAGCCGTTCTGGATCCGCGTTCGTATCTTTGGCCGCCAGCCACTGTGTCTTGGCTTTGCGGGCATTCATACAGCCCTTTAAGGACGCGAAACGCGGCGCGGGCGCTTCTTTCAAAACAGTCATCACGCAGGGGAACTCACCTTCCCAGGTGTCGGAACCTTCTTCATAGACGGACTCCGCCTGGAAATGATTTCTCTCCACGGTCAGGCTTTTGACATTACACAAAAGTGTATAGCCTAAATACTCCGACACACCGGGACCCACCTGGGCCGTGTCGCCGTCAATGGCCTGCTTGCCGAAGAGCACCAGATCCGGATGCTCGTTGACCTTCTTGATCGCCAGTGACAGCGCGTAAGAGGTCGCCAAAGTATCCGCTCCGGCAAAAGCTCTGTCCGTCAGCAGCACTCCGTCATCCGCGCCGCGAGCGATCGCGTCGCGCAGGATCACGTCTGCCTGCGGCGGTCCCATTGTGATCACACTCACACGGGCACCTTGTGTATCTTTTAACTTCAGCCCCATTTCCAGGGCGTATTCATCAAATGGATTGAGAATGCTCTCAACCCCGTCACGCATCAGCGTATTGGTTTCGGGATTGATCTTTACATTCGTCGTATCCGGCACCTGTTTTATACAAACGATTACATGCATAGCTCAAACGAAGATTTCTGCATCACTTAAATGTTTTTCATCTTCTCTCGGTTTATAACACTTAACAAAAAAGAAACCCTCCATGAGGATTTCTTTTGACTTAAATCAGTTTTCTTTTTTCACGCAAGAGGCCTCCCATTCACTTTGAGAAACCTTCTGCCGTTTCGATAAAAAGAGGAAATCCCCCTTCTTATTTCCAATGACGATATCAGGACAGCCGTCCCCGTTGACATCTTCCACGGTAAACTGCGTTCCCACTCCGGAATCCGTATCAATCAGGAACGGGATGAAATCCGCTGTTCCGTCGGTGTTCCGAACCAGCTTCCACCAGTACAGCACAGCCGGGTTGTTCCCTTCCGGGTCAATGGGTGGCTTATGGGCCCACCAGCGTTTTCCGGTCACAAAATCCAGCAAACCGTCCCCATCCATATCCACCTGTACCAGTGAATGTGCCTGGGTAAAGCGGATGCCATAAGGGCACTGGCTCGCGTCTTCGTCCATTAAAATGTGTTTTTCAAAATCGATCTTTCCTTCGTCATCGCGCTTCTGCTCCCACCAGACCAGTCCGTATTTATGCGGATGCCACACGGTGATGACATCATTCAGTCCATCACCGTTCACGTCCGTCACCAGCATCTGCGCGCCGCCATCGGTAAAAGTGAACTTGTGATACTTCCACAAGGGATCACCGTCCAAAGACTCCGGCTGTTCCCACCAGCCCAGAGCTTCCACAAAATCTTTGCGGCCATCTCCGTTGATATCGCCGATACCGACTCCATGCGTATAGATGAAGAACGCGCCCTTGGCATGGCTGACCTTGTGGAATGTCCACGGCTCGTCCGGATGCTCAAAATTCCATGTTGCATAGCCCAGATAGCCGTCTATGTTGAAAATCAGCTCCGGCCGCTCATCGCCTACCACATCCCGCAGATCCGGCGATTCATTTCCGACCCAGGAATAGACCTCATGCGCGGTCCAGTCACCCTCTTTGCCTCTGGGATTCTCGTACCAGTAGGCCGGTTTACCCGGAGTATCAATAATGAAAATATCATCCCAGTCATCGCCGTTGAAATCCATCCCGTAACAGGAAAACGCGTCAGAATAATCTGCCGGATTGAAGGTTTTCACCGGGCGGAATGAATGCGCCTTCTTGAAATCCGGGCCTTCATACCACTGGCTGCCGATAACGATATCCTTGTGACCGTCCTTATTGAAATCGCCTACTCCGGCACCTTCCGCGTGGAACCGGTCGGAGAGCTGGTGCTTCTCAAACGTCACCTTCGTGTACACCGGCGCGTCGTCCGCGTATCCCGCCGTCAGCGAGACCACCGCGGCCGCGCCCAACATCAATGCAAAAAGTTTCAGTTTCATCTTTAAATCTTTCTATGCCGTCACAGAGCCTTCGATCTTCCGATCGCTCTCAATAAACATCCAGCAGACCGCTCCCAGGAAATAGATCCCTGCCGAGACGCAAATGATCATCGGCCAGGAACAGCCCATCGTTCCCAGCATCGCGCCTGTCAACGCCGGCATCACCACATTGGCCAGCTGCCCGGCCATGTTCATGCTGCCGGATAACGTTCCGCAGAACACGCCGCCCATATCCGAGCAGGCCGTCCAGCTGGGCGGCATCACCAGGTCGTTGCAAAAACTGGAACAGCCCATCGCCACCATTGCCAGAGTCGGACTCCCGATAAAGGCCGACATCGCCAGGAACGCGGACGCACCCGTGAACCCGGCTGCCGCCATCCAGCGGCGCGCACGGCCGGCTGCGCTCATTCTGCGCACCAGGTACGCCAGCACATAACCGCAGACCAGCGACCCGATACCGCCGAAAAACAGCGGGAACCCGGCCAGAAAAGCGCCTTTTTCCAAAGTCGCTCCGCGATGCTCCAGCAGATAAGTGGGCAGCCACGTGATGTAAAAACAAGCCCCGTAATTCAGACAGAAAAACTGGATCCACAGCAGCCAAACATCTTTGCGCTCCAGTATCCTTTTCCAGGGAACCGGTATCCGAGCCACATTTTCCTCCGGTTTCGGTAAAATTGCCAGCTCAGATTTACTAATTTTTGACTTCTCCGCCGGATCGTCCCGGTACCACAGCCAAAAGGCCGCGGCCCAAACCACGCCCAGCATTCCAAAAACGATAAAAGCGCTTCTCCAGGAATAGTATTTCAGGAACCAGATCACCAGCAGCGGGGTAAACGCTCCGCCCCAGCGCGCCGCCAGCCAGATCCATCCCTGGGCCATCGTCCGTTCACTCTGCGGCAGCCATACCGCGAACATCTTGGTCATGTTCGGAAACGCTCCGGCCTCGCCCGCGCCGAACATGAACCGGGTCAGCAACATAGAGATATATCCCCGGACACATCCCGTCAGCATCGTGAACGCGGACCACCATAACACGATCCGCATCAAAATTTTCCGTACTCCGAAACGGTCTCCCATCCATCCTGTCGGGATCTCAAAAATGCCGTAAGCCAGCGCGAAAGCGGAAAAAAGCAGTCCTTTCTGGAAATCCGTCAGACCAAACTCCTGCTGGATCGCCGGGGCCGCCTGGGACATACAAACACGGTCAATATAGGTGATTACCGCCAATGTCATGGCAAAGAAAATCACCCCGTACCGCACTCGTGTCATGGGTCTCATCCCCGATGCGCCGCCGATGCCGTCTGCGTCTGAACTCATATACCGGGCTTTATCTTGAACTTCACATTTCCAAAAAGCAAGCTATTTCATTAAATTCAATAATGATAGCGCAGTTGCGCAATAAGCAGGACTTCTCCTTCCTTTTTGTACACCATGCGATCCGTTTCCGTGATCCGGCGCGACCACCAGCCTGTCAGATTTCCCTTCAGCGGCTCCGGTTTGCCAATTCCTGTATAAGGATCTCTCATACAATTTTTTATCAAATCATTAATCCGCCTTAAAGTCTTTTTGTCCTGCTGCTGCCAGTAAAGATAATCCTCCCACGCCGCCTGTGAAAATCTAATGCTCCCCATTCAACAGCTCTTCCAGGCTTTTTTCCACGGCATCCCCCCGTCCCAGTTCGGAGATAGAAGAAAGCAAACGTTCCGCGTTTTTTGGGCTTTTCAGCAGATAAACCGTTTCCGCCCAGGCCTCATAATCCTCCAGACACATCATCACCACGGAATCTTTCTTCTTGCGGATAATGACAGGAGTCCGATCCCGGACCACACTTTCTATGGTCTTGGCCAGATTTTTTCTTGTCGCAGTATAACTTAATTCATTCATAACAGTCTCGCAAACCGTACAGGTTTACTGTACATCTTTTCTTCTGAAAATCAACACCAAAAAACGCTCTTTTCCTCATAAACACACACATTTCCTAAAATTCCGCTTGCTTCCGGGGCTGTCCCTGTTTAGAGTAAGCCCTGTAGTAGAGGTTACTAACATTGAATTACGAATTATGAATTTTATCTCTAAGAATAATGTAGTGGCAGCGGCTGTATGCTCCGCTTGTCTGTTTTCTCTGACACAAACCCAAGCGGGCGAACCGGATCCCAAGTATGGTATCCATGACCGTGAACGCCCGGTACCCGTCCAGATCGATCCCGGCTATCCCGGAACTCAGGACAAGACCGGCAAAGCTCCTCAGGGTGCGGTCGTCCTCTTTGACGGCTCCAATCTGGATCAATGGGTCGCCATGGACGGCAAAAAGACCAAGTGGATCGTCAAGGACGGTGCCATGGAATGCGTTCCCGGTTCCGGCTATATCCGCACCAAAGACAGCTTTGGTGACTGCCAGCTGCACGTGGAATGGGCCGCTCCCGCCAAGGTGGAAGGTGACGACCAGGGCCGCGGCAACAGCGGTGTGTTCCTGGGCGGCGACCGCTATGAAGTCCAGGTGCTGGATACCTACAACAACAAGACCTACGCCGACGGTTTCGCCAGCGCTATCTATGGTCAGTATCCTCCCATGGTAAACCCCATCCACAAACCCGGTGAATGGAACACTTACGACATCATCTACATCGCTCCCCGCTTTGACGGCGACAAACTCGTTTCCAAAGCTCACATCTCTGTGATCTTCAACGGCGTAGTCGTCCAATGGGATCGCGAGCTGACCGGTCCTACCGGCCACCATGTCCGTCCGGCTTATACGCCGCATGATGTGCGTCAGCCCATCGCCTTCCAGGATCACGGCAATCCCGTCAGATTCCGCAACGTCTGGATCCGCGAGCTGAACCAATAAGGAAACACAAAGACACCCGATCCTGGTCGGGTGCCATCTCAAATTTTACTCTTCAGAGACGAGCAAACCGCTCGTCTCTTTCATTATATGATCCCGCAGGGATCCTGACTGAAACCCCGTCAGGGGTGATATGATAATAGCCGGGGGTGAGCGAAGCGTAACCCCCGGTAACGGCACACCTAAATTCTTCACCCTGAAGGGGTGACAAGAAAGAACCACAAATAAATATTATAAAAAATCCCCGGTGGAATGGACCATCGGGGGTTTTGCTTTTATCGTGATACGATCGTTATTTCACCGGAGCCAGCGCCACACGGAAACCCAAGTTGGTGTACTTGGCATCGGACGCATCGTAGCCCCTGCATGCTGAACGGCAGACCCAGGCGTAATGCCACCAGCTGCCCCAACGAACCACGCGGTCAATGCCTGTGTCTGCCCCGGTGGGATCAACTACCGCTGATGCCGGATAATCTTCATAAAAGTCTGAACACCATTCCGCCACGTTCCCGTGCATGTCATACAAACCCCAGATATTCGCCATCTTCTGTCCTACCGGACGGGTACAGGTCAAACCTTTCTCATAACTCTCTACGCCCGCATTATACCAATACCATCCCACTTGATTCATTTCGGAACTTTTGTCCGTTTTTGACAAATTATTTCCGCTGTTCAATGCCGTTGTCGTTCCCGCGCGGCAGGCATATTCCCATTGCGCTTCGGTCGGCAAGGTATATCTATACCCTTCCGGCAGTCTGCCGGCTTCTCTTTCAAGGGCTGTCAATTTGGAACAGAACTCCTTCGCGTCAAACCAGCTCACACATTCCACCGGCAGGTCGTCCCCTTTGTACCAGGAAGGATTCGTGCCCATCACCGCTTCATATTGCGCCTGGGTCACTTCATATTTACCCAGCCAATAGCCCTTAGTTAAGGTCACCTGATGCTGGACTTCATCATCTCTTCTGCCCAGTTCGTCTTCCGGACTGCCCATCATGAATGTGCCCGGTTCGATCCAAATCATATCCAGATTTACATCTTCCGAAAGAGGGATCGTCTTATCCTTGGAGACACGGATCGGAGCCAGCGCCACACGGAAACCGGCATCACTATACCGTCCATCGGGAGGACCGTTCCGAGTCGCAGAACGGCAACTGTCAGCATAACGAGCGATGCTGCCACCGCGATTCACGCGGTAAGAACCTGTGACTGGTCCATTGGGATCGGTCACGGCGGCAGTAGGATAAGATCTAAACCAGTCCAGACACCATTCCCATACATTCCCGTGCATATCATACAAGCCCCAGGCATTCGGCAGCTTCTGTCCCACCGGATGAATGTCCAAATTTCCGTTGCTGTATCTGCTGTTGTTACTATACCAGCCCAATTCATCCAGATTGGGACAAGGTTCACCTTGATGCCAACTACCATTATCATCATAATATTCACCTGCTTGTTCCTCTGTCGGGATATTCGTCCCATTGTTGAAAGCGGTCGTTGTTCCGGCACGACAGGCATATTCCCACTGAGCCTCGGTCGGCAGAGTGTATTCATACCCCTCCGGCAGACGACCTGCTTCTCGTTCAATGGCCGTCAGTTTAGCGCAGAATTCCATTGAATCACTCCAATTCACTCTTACCACCGGGAAGTTAGCTTTGCTGGATCCTGAGGGATTCGTTCCCATCACGGCTTCATACTGAGCCTGGGTCACCTCAAACTTACCCATCCAATAGCCCTGGGTCAGGGTCACCTGATGCTGTGTTTCGCTATAATATAAACCTCTGCCTATCTCGTCTTCCGGACTGCCCATGATGAACGTACCCGGTTTGATCCAGATCATGTCCAGATTCACCGTATCGGATAGCGGGATAATGAGATTTCTGTCCACAGCTTCCCCTTTCGTACAGAAAAAGAGTTTTTTGTTCCCGACCTTTACCTGATAAGGACTGGAAGCCGAATCCACCTTGCTCCAGCTGATCGCGTCACTGCTCTGATAGAGTTCTCCGGTATAGGTCACTATAAAGTTTTCACCATCCATTTTACAACTGATGGTCGGTTCCTCTGCCTGCGCCATCGCGGCCGCCAGCGTCAGACCCATGAACCCTGTCATTAATTTACTTGTATTCATATTTTTATAGAATAATTTTTTCATATTGATCATTTCAC
>JAFZAR010000311.1 GCA_017557085.1 Verrucomicrobiota bacterium
AAGATCAGTAAATATATGTTTGCTTCGATGAAAAAGTTAGGATTGATCGCCGCGTTAACGGGTTTGACATGCGCTGCCGCGCAGGCCTTCTCCCTGTTGGGACCTTGGGCCAGCTGGCAGACGGTTGACCTGGGATATCAAATGAATACGGTTGTAACGAATATTCCTCGTGACGCTGGCGGTCCGATGAATCTGAAGGAAGGCTACCGCTGGAATATCCCGGTGATGACCTATGCTTTCGATAAATCCTTCATGGACTACTATGGCGAGAAGGGTGTGGAAGAAGTGGAACGCGCGATGGCGACCATCAACGATACCTTTGCACACATGTATGAGGATGGTTATCTGGATTCCGTTCCCACCAGTGTGGCCCGCTACAATTACCGTGCTGCGGCTCTGGAATTGATGGATCTCTATTCCGAGGTGCTGACGCACATGACCGAGAAACTGGGGCTTGGACCGGCTGAACGTTACTGCTGGACTCTGCGCAACGCGAACCCGGCTACCACAAATGATGCCGGACAGCTCACTATGGGCACATATTACACGATCCGCCGCAATTTCGATCCGGAAGCTCTGGAACCGACGCCTTATGTCAATGGTGTTCTTTATTCCTACCGCATCAACTTTTTTGGTGATGCCGGACAGTATGCGGAATCTCTGGAAATCACTCCCGATCCGACAGCGGTCGCTTATACCAGTGTAGCTGGTCGCTGGAATAATGGACTTCAAAGGATTCCAACAGATGGTCTTTATTACACAGGACTTTCCCGTGATGATGTGGGCGGTCTGCGCTGGCTCTACAGTGCCGATAACTATGCTTTTGAAGGAACCACGGTTTCCTCCGGCGGCAGCGCGGGCATCCTGACTCCGCAATATACCGCTCCTATCATTGTGACCAACATTGACCTGGCGCAGTTCCTTATTGATGTGGAGCGCACGACCAATACGGCGGATCAAGTCCTGGCTCTCTATCCGGGACTGAATATCATTTCAACCAACTGGGATTACGAGACGATCAAGACAACGAATTATGTCTATTCTCAAACCAGTCCGTGGATGCCTTATGGTGAAGTTCCCGTTCTGGTCAAACAGGTGGAAAATCACTTCCGTCTGCTGTACACCTACGGCTATGACAATGTGATCACCAACTTTGGCGGCAATGTCACCAAGGACAAGATCCAGCTGATCACCGTTTCCAGCGGTGCGCAGCTCAGTCCGTGGCTGCCTTACGGCATGGGCGGTGACACCAACGCGGTCACCAATTATTCCAATATCAATACCAATCGTGTGACGGGCGGCATCATGATCCTGGGCGGTCTGGGCGGCAACGTGAACAACAACAATAATAACGACACCACGAACGCGGCTGCGGCCAATAACGCGGGCGGTTATGAGTTCCTGGCAACCAACTTTGTCCGTCGTGTTTATGTGACGAATCTGATCGCTTCGGCCAATTCCAATGGCACAGCCGGCGGAACGAATGATAACGGCGGAACGACTATCGGTATCGGATTAGGCGATGATACCGGTGGAGATACCGGAGCCGGAACAAATGTGGTTTCCGCTTCCTTCAATCAATACATGGTCACCTCCTACGATCTGTATGAATATCTGGCTTATCCGATTGTATGGAGTGACGGCAGCGGCACTGGTGGTGATGATACCAATGCTGTGACCACTTCCGCGGTACTTTATC
>JAFZAR010000035.1 GCA_017557085.1 Verrucomicrobiota bacterium
AAAAAAACCCCGGCGGGGTGACCGTCGGGGGTTTTGTTTTTATCGTAATACGATCGTTATTTCACCGGAGCCAGCGCCACACGGAAGCCGCCGATGCGGTAGCGGCTGGTAGAGATGCTGCTGCTACGCCACGCCGACCGACAGCCGGACGCACGGAGGCTCCTGCCGCCGCCGCGCTGTACGCGCAAATCACCTGTATCCGACCCCGTGGGATCTATCACGGATGATGTCGGATAATCTCCATACCAGTCCAGACACCATTCATATACATTCCCGTGCATGTCATACACCCCCCAGGCGTTCGGCTGTTTCTGACCCACCGGATGGGTCTCGCTGTCGCTGTTATAGTAATACCAGCCCACTTCATCCATTTCGGGACATTCTTCCGCATTTGACAGATCCATTCCGCTGTTCAGGGAGGTGGTCGTTCCGGCACGGCAGGCATATTCCCATTGTGCCTCAGTCGGCAGTGTGTATTCATAACCCGCCGGCAAGCGGCCCGCGGTCTTCTCTATCTCTGTCAGCTTCGCGCAGAAATCCATCGCGTCATTCCAGCTGACCTGCTCCACCGGCCGATCGGTTCCTTTGTAATAAGAAGGATTCGTTCCCATGATGGCCTGGTACTGTGCCTGAGTCACTTCATATTTCCCCAGCCAATAACCCTGTGTCAGAGTTACCTGATGCAGAACTTCATCACTGCTTCTGCCCAGTTCGCTTTCCGGGCTGCCCATCGTGAACGTACCCGGCTTGATCCAGACCATGTCCAGATCCACACCGCCCGACAGAGGAATAGTGATATTCAGATCGATCGGAGCTAAAGCTACGCGGAAACCTATGTAGTCGGTCTGTATATCGGGCGAATAACGGAAACGGGACGCTGAACGGTTATCACACGCCTCAACACACCAGCAGCCGCCACGCCGCACGCGGAATGAGCCTGAAGTTGGTCCCGTGGGATTAGCCACCGCTGTGGACGGATAATCCCCATACCAGTCTAAACACCATTCAAATACATTCCCGTGCATGTCATAGAGTCCCCATGCGTTCGGTTTCTTTAGCCCCACCGAATGCGTTTGCTTATCGCTGTTCCATTCATACCAGCCCACTTCATCTATTTCCGAACATTCCCGGTAATTTGTCAGATTCTTGCCGTTGTTCAGTGCTGTTGTTGTGTCAGCACGGCAGGCGTATTCCCACTGTGCCTCTGTCGGCAGAGTATATTCATATCCTTCCGGTAAGCGGCCCGCAGCCTTTTCCTGTGCGTTCAGCTTAGCGCAGAACCTCATCGCGTTATCCCAACTGACCTTCTCCACCGGCCGATCAGCTCCTTTGAACCCGGAAGGATTGCTGCCCATAACCGCTTCATACTGGCTTTGAGTGACTTCATACTTGCCCAGCCAGTAGCCTTTGGTCAGAGTCACTTGATGCTGAGTTTCATCACTGCTTCTGCCCAGTTCGTCTTCCGGACTGCCCATCATGAACGTACCCGGATTGATCCAGATCATGTCCAGATTGACCGTATCCGACAACGGGATCGTGATGTTTTCGCCCCCTGATTCGCCTTTGGCACAAAAAAACTGTTTCTTGTTCCCCAGAGCGATTTTATAGGGACTGGTTGCCGATTGCACTTCCATCCAGTTGATTGCGTCACTACTCTGGAGGAGTGTGCCGGTGTAGTTGATTATCAACTCGCTACCGTTGATTTCATAGTTGAGGCTGGGAATCTCAGCCTGAGCGGTCATACCGGCCAGTGCCAGTGTGGTTAAAATAAAAGTGAATGTCTTTTTCATAATTCTTTAAAATTTTTGTTCAATCCCAATCGAATATATTAAACCGTCGGGGGTTTTGTTTTTATCGGAATACGATCGTTATTCCTTCACCGGAGCCAGCGCCACACGGAAACCGATATCGAAGTTCCTGAAGTCCGGGTAGCTGGCACCTCGACACGCCGAACGGCAGTCACACGCGAAGTCGCCCCAGCCGCCGTCGCGTATCACGCGGCGCGTGCCTGTACTAGGCCCCGTGGGATCTGTCACAGATGAAGTCGGATAATCTCCATACCGGTCCAGACACCATTCCCTTACATTTCCGTGCATATCATACAATCCCCAGGCATTCGGCTGTTTCTGTCCTGCGGGGAAGGTCTTACCATCACCCATATATTCATCACTATTAAACGTTCCTCCGC
>JAFZAR010000312.1 GCA_017557085.1 Verrucomicrobiota bacterium
ATGCTCGATTTTTTTTCGGATGCCTTCGCTGAGATTGGGATCAGGATGATCCAGCAATTTAAAGAAATTCTCGCTGAGAGGTGCCTCACCCAGTGACTGACGAAGCTCTACCAGCTCATTCAGATCCAAATCAATGAAAGGAGAACACAGCAGACCTGCCAGGGGAATATCCTGACGCGGATTATCCAGCAGTGTGAGGAGATTGAGCAGATCGACGATCTCCACGCATTCAAACAGCGAGATGCCTGGCGCGTTGATGGGAATGCCTCTTCGTTCAAATTCACGGATAAAGATGGGTGCTATATTTGAGATGCCGCTTCGGCATAGCAGGACGAATTCGCTCCATTTTCTCTCACGGGGTTGCCCATCGTCTCCAACCGTAAGTTCCTGTTTCATCTTGAGCAGATGATCTGCTACCATGATGGCTTCTTTCTCGACCGTAGTCAGTTCAAGTGTATCCGTGTTTCCGCCGTCATATTGTCCATCATCGGTGTCCTGTTCCTGGCCGCTCTGTTTTATTTTGCAATTATAAAGCAGCTGGATCCGGGGTTCTTTGGATTCCTTCTTTTTCTTTTGCGGGATCAGCTTGGAGTATTCATCAAATTCAACATCCCCATGCATGATTTCTGAAAAGAGATCGTTGATGAAGTGAATGATGTCCGGCTGGCTTCGGTAATTCTCATTGAGACGACACAGCTTCCATCCATCCATTTCTTCGGAAGCTGTTTCTTCATATCCACGGAAAATCTCCGGCGCTGCAAAACGGAAACGGTAGATGCTCTGCTTGACATCACCCACGAGAAACCGATTCCCCTGTTCGATTCTTTTGATGATCGCGTCTTGGATAGGGTCGATGTCCTGAAATTCGTCCACAAAAATCATTTTGTAACGGTCCTGGATGCTTTTCCTGATCTCTTCATTTTCCAGTACCTTGGAGGCGAATTGAAGCTGATCTGTAAAAGTAATCCCTTTGTAGAAATGTTTTTGTCGTCTGAATTCCTTTTCAAATCTCTGTGTGAACTGGAACAACAGGGCAATGATCCAGCGCGTATTATTCCAGTCTTCTTCTATATTCTTAAAAAATGAGTGATAACTTTTCAGTTCATTGTATTGCTCTTTTTTGAATACATTTCCAAAATCTTCAGAAAGGGAATCGATTGTATTTAGAAATTCGATTTGATTCTCTCGCGTGGGATTGCCAAGAAATTCTTGGCAATGGGCTTTGATTTTCTCCAATAAATCTTGCTTGGCATTTTTCTTGAACGATTCCGGATCATCCAGGATCTTTTCCAATTTCGGAATCAATTCGCCGTTGTGCTTTTCTGTTCCGAAAAAACTGTCCAGCCAATGGTCGGGAGTTTCAGACTCGGCTCTTTTTATCTGTTGTGCTATCCATGCCTCCGGATTGGGCTGCGACTGGGCATAATCGTAAATCGTGAAAATAATGTTTTGCAATGCCTCCACATTGTTTTCGAGATAGAGTCTCAGATAGGTAACAGGGTTGCTTCTGTCTATGCTTCCATCCTCATTTTTTTTGTCATGTTTATAGTATTCCCGGATAACGATCCGAAAGGCGTTTCTTTTCAGTCGAAAGGTGGTCGCGTCATCCAGACTGCGAACATGAAGCCCCGGTTTGTCAATGTAATCACGGAAGATATCGAAATGCTCCCGGATAAGGCGAACGCAGAATCCATGAATGGTGGAGATATGCCCATCATCCAGATAGGTGAGTTCCAGTTCCAAACGGTTTTCTTCTTTGCGGTTTCTGGCCGCTACAGCTTTATCTATCTCCTCACACAGACGATCGCGGATGCGTGTTCTCATTTCTGTGGCCGCGTCTTTCATGAAAGTGATCATGAGGATATTCTCCATGCTGACTTCATTTTTCAGCACTCGATCCAGACAGCGTTCCACCAGAACACGCGTCTTACCGCTGCCGGCTCCGGCGGAGACGATCACGTTTCCTTCCGCTTCGATCGCTTTTTTCTGACTTGCGTTGAATTCCATGTTCGGAAATAGAAATCCGCAGATAACATCATAGCTATCTGCGGATCTCGTAATGGTGATTTATTTCACTTCTTTATCGTTGAGCAGTATCTTTTCAAACTGCTCCAGTGTCGGATTGGACTTGAATTGGATATCCACACCGGCAGGCGCACTGTAATGAATGTCCAGCGTTTTGTCATTGATCTTCCAGCGAACACTGATCACACCTTTTGTGGTGGCGAATTTGCCCTCAGCCCAGGTCAAATCATAGATCCGTGGACTCAGCTCGACGGTCTCAGCCGCTGGTGTGGTCGGTATGATGCCCAGCACAACGCGCGGCAGAAAACGGCTCGGCGCGGCTGACCATGCGTGGCAGTGGCTGCGTGTCGGGAATTTTGCGATCGTTGTACCGCCGGGGAAGCTTTCCCAAACGGTGGTAGAACCGATTTCCAGCATCGGCAGATAGTTCTTGTAGATATCCTTAATGATCACATCCTGATAACCGTATTTCTCCAGCATTTCATACAGGTAGAGCACGGCGAAAGGCGAACCGATCTTCACCATATTAGCGGGCGGATTCAGCACGTTATTGATGGCGGCTGCCTGATTGGCTGGATCGCAAATATCATAGAGCAGTGAGAGGAAACTCGTATGTTGACAGGTGCTGGGGCTGATCTTTCCATCATTGTGGATGGAATCCGGATAGGACTGTTTTTCGCTGTCCCAAAGTTTATTGATCGCCTTGACCAGCTGGCCTCGTGTCACGCGCATCCATTTGTCTTCATCACATCCGCCGATAGCAGAGGAGAGATTCAGCGCGGCATCGAGCGCGCCCACCATGAACATGCTGTTATGGATGACTGTATTGGGACCCTGATCGGCACCGGACCAGTCGAACATATTCCAGAAAGGTCCGCTGAACAGACCGTCTTCATTGATGTACTTGGCGGCATTCTTCAGATTCTTCAGCGCGTAGGGCAAATATTCTTTGACGAATTCCTTGTCCCCGGTCTGCCAATAATAATCCCAGACGGAAATGCCCCAGAGGAAACTCCAGGCCGGCAGCAGAGTATCCCAGCAACTGGGTGTCTGACATCCGGCGAAGGGGTAATGTTCCATGGACTGTGCTGTGATATTGATACAGCGTTTAGCCAGATCTTCCGCGCCGAACACACCGTATCCGAACAGGGATTCATTGCGTGCGTCGCCGACCCAGTGTGTCTGTTCATAGAGCGGACAATCCGTGTAGGTGTCTTCCATACACAGTTTCAATGTGCGGCTGGAGATTTCCCAGATCTTTGTCAGCTGAGAATCACTGCAGGCAAAGGAGCCTTGATAATTTACAGGGTAGGTGGATTCGATCAGATGGAAATTCTGGATCTCCACCGGTGCGGTCATATTGCGCAGGGTCAGGAAAATATAACGTCCGCTGCGGCGCTTGAAGGATGTCATTTCATTCATTCCTTCTTTGGTGATGTAGCGCATCCCGTTTCGATTCTCGCGTGGGGTCTGTACTTCACCGGTCTTGGCGATGTATTCCAACTGGACAACATCCAGCACCGTTCCGGCAGGTGCTTTCAGACGGAAACTATAGTAACCGCAGCTTTGCTCTCCCAGATCGTAGAGCAGCTGCACGTCACCCCGTTCATCGGGTGTCACCACGGTGGTCAGCGCGTTGTCATGGATCAGTCCGGCCGGATTTTTCACCAGTCTGGAGGCATCCTGATCAATGATCTCGCGGTCATAGAATTCCCAGTAGAAATCCCGTAGCAGCATTTGATTGGAGGCATAGTTGGCCAGCCGGTCTTTGTTCTTGGCCAGAAACTCATCCGCGGTTTTCACCTTCAGCAGCTCTGCCATTTTTTCACCATAGATTTTGTTTTTCTGGCTGATTTCCGGCAGCGGCTTGGTGTAGTCATTGGTGGAGTAGTAGCATTCCGGGAAGTGGACATAAGTCCACGGATTTTCATAGCCCGGCTTCAGCGGATTGATCAGTTTGAATCCGTCTGTTTTACCGCGGAAGCGGAGCGTCTTTTCCCGGTCGTGTCCCGAAATATTGGCAGAGAACGCGCTGATCAGATGTTTGCCCGCTTCCAGCTTGATTTTACCGCTGCGTTCTGTGCCGTCCACAGCGATCCGGAATCTTTCCGCACCACGGATATCGCCGGTGTGCAGGTCTATCTCGCAAGGTTTTGCGTTTTCCAGAATGGTGATCATGCCGCCGGCCATACTGGTCGTGTGATTGGCCTCAATAAAACCGGGATAGTTTTGCTGAGTCGGCTGGATGCAGAAATTCAGCCCCTCGGATTTGACCACCTTGGCACCCAAAAAACTTTTGAAGAACATCGGCGTGCGGCTGAAGAGCGCCACATCGCGCGGATTCAGATCCTTCCACGGACCTTCCTGCGTGTCGAAAAGCTCCACGGCACGGGTATAATGCCCCTTGTTTTCCAGCCGTGCATCGTACAGCTCGCACGCTTCCATCTGGATGCTGGCTTTGGGCGTATTGGAGATCATTTGCGGCAGATTGGCTGCTGTCCAGGTGTTGTCTGTCTTCAGCACCGCTTTTCCGTCCAGGTTCAACTGGGCGATCACACCGGCCTGCTGCGGGATCACATGGAACGTGCCTACACCGAAATACCGCGCTGTGATGGTGATCGTGTTCTCACTGTTGGGAACCAGGTACGGACTCACATCCAGAATATCATATTGATAATGTTCGGGCCACGCGCGGCAGGGACCGTCCGCTACCCAGGTATCATTGATCGCCAGCCGGTACCAGCTGTCCGCGCTGATCATCATATTGGCTTCGGTGAAATCCTCAACGCTGACCTTTTTAGCCAGCAGGACTGTTTGATTGTATCCCTTGTAGGCGGGGAAGTAGCCTGTGCCTTCATCAGGCATCCATATCCATTTAGCGGTCAGTTCCGGCTGCTGTGTTTCGGCGGCGATCGTGCCGCAGCATCCCCAGGTGAAGGCTGCGCATCCGATGGCTGCTAAACTCGTGAGATACCGAACCGACATTTTATTAAAGAAGAACCCTGTCGAATTATTCATATCGGCTCTTTTATACAGGATTCAGCCGCCGTTTTCAAACAAAATAAAAAAGCCAAAGGTCTTATCCCTTTGGCTCTTCCGTTTAAAGATGGATTATTACTTCAGTGAATCTTTGAATTCTTTCTCCAGGTCTTCCAGAGAACTGCCGGTCAGCTCCTCAAAGAGTTCATCTTTATATTTATCCGCGCGCAGTGCCGCGTTCAGCTTTACAACGATCTCCGGATTCTTATTTTCCACGAGCCAATTCATGAAAGCCGCTCCGCCCTTATAACCCTTTTTCAAATTGAATTTTTCCGGGTTGAGGATCGGTTTGGGAACATTCGGTTCAAACTTGTAAAGGCGCATATAATCCGCGATAGATTCCGTGATCCAGGGGATATAGGTCGGATAAGCCTGGACGACATGCACTAATTCATGAACAACGGCTCCGGCATCGGTTCCGTTTTTGCTGAAGTATTCATGGGACAAATAGATATGATCTCCGCCTGTGCCGGCAACACCTTCCGGATCGCTTTCGAGGATGATCGTAACGGTCGAAGACGGTTTGAACCCTTCGGAGTTCAGCTCAGCGGCCAGGATCGGGTACCATTCCTTGCAGATGGCCTGCATGGATTTCATCCAGCCTTCCATTTCGGGGAAATCCTTGTATTGGATATTGATAGTATAATCGAATTGAAGTGCTTCTTTGACAGAGTCTTTTGTTGTCTTTGCCGTTTGAGCCAGTTTTTTGTATTCAGCCAGGAAATCCGAGACTTCTTTGGTATAACCCATTCTGCCAAAGTCTTTTTCTTCTGGTGTCAACAGTACCAGGGTAGGATATCCTTTGATATCGTATTTCTCGGCCAGTGCTCGGCGTTCAGCTTGAACTTCCGGGCTGGGTTTATTGTCTCTGGGAAAGTCCAGCGCCAGCAGAATCAGATTCTCTTTGGCGAAATCTTTAAATTCGTCCTTTGTCAACACGTCTGCTTGCAGGCGTTTACACCAGATACACCAGTCGGAGCCGGTGAAGAGCACCATCAGGTTCTTGTTTTCCTTTTTGGCCTGGGCCAGAGCATCCTTATAATCAGTCAGCCAGCCTTCTTCGGCGGCCTGACTTGTGCTGCACAGCAGCATCACAGTAGCAAAAAGCGCAAGTAATTTTCTCATCATAAATCCTCCGCAAGACGGAGCTGGTCAGACGATACCAATTCTCCGCCTTCAATGCAATTACAGACTTTGTTATTCCATAAAATTTTCAGGAATGATCTCTCCGGGGATTTTTTATAACCAGCTCTATTCCAGCCAGACATCGCCGGCGTAGTATTCGTTTTGGCGGCCGGTTTCGTCTTCCAGCAGGAGGGAACCGCTGGGGGTGATGCCTTTAAGGGTGCCGCGGCGTGTGTTCTGCTCGGTCTGGAGGCGGACCTTTTCGCCTTTGTAGAGCAGAAAGCTGTCGTAGGTTTTGACGATCTGCGCAAACCCATTCCGCAGGAAGAGGTCGTATTCCTCAAAGAAGGTATCCAGATAAGCCGTGAGAAAATGATCGCGGTCGGGACGGCGTTTGGGTGGAAGCAGTTGGGCCAGCGAGACGGCGGGCTGGTCTATCGCTTCCAAGTCGCTGTCTTTCATGTTCAGGTTGACCCCGATGCCGATGACGATGCCCATTTGCGGACGGGAGTTTTTGGACGGCATAGGAACAAATTCGGCCAGAATGCCGGCGATCTTCTTGCCGTTGACCAGGATGTCGTTGGGCCATTTGAGACCGGGGCGCAGTCCCATCTTTTCCAGCAGCAGACAGAGGCTGACTCCCATGTAATGGGTCATGGTGGCATGGGCGGATTCCGGGGAAAAGGGGATATTCGGTTTCAGGATGAGAGTGAGGAAGAGGTTGCCTTCCAGAGAACACCAAGAGCGTCCGGCGCGTCCGCGTCCGGCTGTCTGGTAGTCGGCGACGACGGCTGTGCGGTCTATCAGCTCATCAAAATGCGCTTTGGCAAATGAGTTTGTTGAGTCGATCGTATTGAGCTTGAGTATATTATGATGAAATTCTCCTTCTGAGCGAACACCTTGGCCCATAAATCGGAAAAAATTGTACTCCATCAACGTGCCGAAAGAAGCTAAAAAAACGAAAAAACGTATTTTGAGAGTTGTTTCGCGGTGTGTTTCCAGCTGAAAAAGGTTGTAATGTGGAGAAGGATTATTTATAAAAAACGTGCTGTAGTGAAATCAAGGTGGTTTCTCATTTTTTATTTGTAATAAACATCTATGAGAGTTGTGTTTTTAATATGAAAAAAATAATTAGTTTATTAATAATTAGTTTGTGTTGTTATGGATGCGTATTATCTTGCGCAGATGTATTATTTCCAGGCCAACCTTTAATAATAAGCGTTGAACGCCAAGAGAGTGATTATTTTAGTTCTATTCGATCTCATATTAAGGATCTGAATGAGGGATTAAAATCAATCAAAAGAAACCTAAAATCTTCTGAAAAAGGTAATTCTCAAGTGAAAGAAACCGATTTGATAGAGGTTGATGATGATTTGATATTCGACGATTCGACATCGATCAAGGACATTAACATGCTTAATAAAAGAATGCTTAATGAAAAAAGTACGAAATTACATGAAATAGTTGTTAATGAAGATAGTTCGGTCATGAAAAGAGAAATAAAGTCTCTTAAAAAATATCTTAACTCTAAAGATCGTTATGATTTAACACCGTTGATGCTCGCTTCAATGTTGGGGAAAAGAGATATGGTGGAAATTCTTCTCAAAGAAGGAGCCGATCCCAGGATTACCTACGGTGGCCCCCTTCAGCAAAAAACAGAAACAAAATACCTTATCAGTATGGGGGATGCGCTTTCTCTTGTGTACGATTATGATATCAATATCATCCAACAATTTTTAGATGTGAAAGTACCTGTGGATTATCTATTGCTCAGAGCGATAAAAGAGGATAGAAGCGATATTGTAAAGCTGTTGTTAGATAAATCTCCACAGGTAGATCTTAATAAAAAACATTATGCTTACCATTATTGTTATAAAATTCCCGGAGGGAAATTGATTGAAAAATATTTGCTTTCAGAAACACCACTTTCTTTAGCTCTAATTATAGCTGAAAAAAGGATTGTAGATGGTAAAGATGCTGTTATTCCTTCATTTGATGAGAGATACCCATTTGTCCTGCGCCACCGCATAAGGTTACCTTGGGATGAAGAGGAAAAAAATGATTTCGGTGTACTCAAAGAACTTCTTAAAAAAGGTTATGATCCTGAAGAAAAAGTGACAATAGGTTTTTCAAAAGAGAGTCAAAGCTGGAGAGAAGATTTTGAGAAAAAAGAATTCAAAATAAAAGATTTAGCTGTATCTCCAGAGGTAAAAGAATTGTTGGAGAAGAGTAAAGTGCTGCCTCATACAAACAAGGTTGCTGATTTAGAAGAAATTGATTATGGCTTCAAAGTGAAAAAAATCTACAGAGATTGATGCTGACGAGCCTTGCCATTCTGCACGCGCTGGTGGACGCGGTCTGCGCCTCCAGTCTGCTGGGTGCGATCGCGGACAGTGTTTCGTATGAGACACTGTTGTGTCTGGTCGTGGTCTATAACAGTCTGGCGTTCTGTACTCAGTGGCTGACAGGGTTTTTGCTGGACAAGACGGGCAGGGATCGTTTCTGGCTGTTTGTTTCGCTGGTGCTGCTGGCCGGAGGGGCATTGCTGCCGCTTCCTGTTTATGCCGCGACGGTACTGCTGGGGATCGGGAACAGCTTTTTCCATGTATCGGCAGGGAGGTATGTGATCCTGGATTCCGGCGGCAAAGCGGCGCCTTTGGGGATGTTCGTGGCACCGGGAGCCTTGGGACTGGGTGCCGGGTCGCTGTTCCCGAACCTGATATGGGGTTGGGCTGTGACAGGACTGATCCTGCTGGGTGGAGCGGTGTTTTTCCTTTCTAAACGGTGGACCCAGCCGGAAGAGCTTCCTGCGGAGAGAGAAAAGCCTGTCTGGGATCAAACGGCGTTTTGGTGTATCGTACTGGTTTTATTCAATGTATTTGGCCGTTCTGCCGCCGGAGGAGCTGTCGCGCCGGTTTGGAAGGAGACGGTAACCGGGTTCGTTCTGTTTTATTTTCTGGTGTTTGCCGGAAAGTTCACGGGAGGTTTTCTGATGGATCGACTCGGTATCGTGAAAACAACTTCTTTGTCAATGATCTCCGGGGTTGTTCTCCTGTACTTTTTTCAAGACCGACTGGCCTTCTCATTGGCGGCGCAGTACGCGGTCAACCTGATGATGCCGGTTACGCTGTTCATGATGGTCGCTTGCTGCCGGCATAGACCGGGTCTGATGTTTGGTCTGGCGGCCTCGGTGCTGTATCCGGGGAGCTTGATCAGCGGTTTTCAGCATTCTTTCGCGGTTTTCCTGATTTTGTACATGGGCTGTTACGCGGCGATGCTGACCGCGGCGGCGCTTTTGAAGAGAAAATGAACTTACTGATCGCGTGTTTCCTGACCTGTCTGATCGAAGGAGCCTTTTTCTGCTGCTTCAGATCCACCCGGAATGTGAAATTCCTGACGGCCTCAGTCGGTGTCAATACCCTGACCAATCTCAGTCTGAACCTGTTCCTGCGATTTCTGATCTATCATTACGATTACGATCTGGTGCTGAACTCGTTATCTGTCCTTGGGCTGGAAGGTTTCATTGTCGTCTGGGAGTTTGTGATGTATGGATTGCTTTTCGGGTTCAGCAGACGGCTTTTCCTGCTGGTGTTTCTGGCGAATCTGGTAAGTTATCTGGCCAGCTATCTGCTGTAGATTATTTTATTTGTCCTTGTGTTGGAAGCCCTTTAAGGAGGGAGTGCATTTCCGTCTTGTTTGGGAGCTGTTTTTGGGGTAAACTAGCTTCGTTATTGTTCTTAAGGAAACATATATGAAAAATAAGTTTTTTAGAAAAACGTATCAGATCGGTCTGATCGCTCTCCTTTGCGGGATAGCGCTGGAAAGCTCCGCTTTGGCAGCGGACTCCGATTCACTCAGAAAAGAACTTCGTTTGCAGGCGGTTCCATTCACACAAGTGGAGATCACCAGCAGCTTCTGGGGTCCCAAGCGGGATACGAACCGTCTTTCTTCCATTGCGGCCAATCTGGAAAATCTGGAAAAGGCTGGCAATATCTCCAATTTGAAACTGGCGGCCAAGGGCAAAGACCCTGAGCATTACAAAGGCCCCCTGTTCATGGATTCCGACCTGTACAAAGGGATGGAAGCCGCCGCTTATACACTGGCCACGGATTACACGCCGGAGCTGGACGCGGAACTGGACCGCATCATTGACGTGATCGCTCACGCGCAGGGTGAGGATGGCTATATCAACTCCTACTTCACGGTAGTCTATCCTGAACGCCGCTGGACGAATCTGCGTGACGCACACGAGCTTTATTGCGCCGGTCACATGTTCGAGGCCGCTGTGGCGCATTATCAGGCCACCGGCAAAAAGAATTTCCTGAATATCGCGACCAAGTTCGCCGACTACATTGATTCCGTTTTCGGTGATGAACCGGGCAAGCGCGCCGGTTATCCCGGACATCCGGAGATCGAGCTGGCTTTGATGAAGCTCTGGCAGGCCACCGGCAATGACCGCTATCTGAAGCTGGCCAATTTCTTTGTCATCCACCGCGGCGAGAAGTTCTATGCCAAGGAGCACAACATTCCTCTGGATAAATACACAGGCGATTATCATCAGGACATGTATCCGATCTGCGACACCAAGACCATCATGGGGCACGCGGTGCGCGCGGCTTATCTGCTCTCCGGCTGTACGGATGTGGGCCGAGAGACTCACAACGAAGATCTGCTGCGGATGGTGCGCCGTGTCTGGAACAATACGGTTTACAAGAACCTCTACATCACCGGCGGTATCGGACCTTCCGCTCATAATGAAGGTTTCACGGAAGATTATGATCTGCCCAATGCCAGCGCTTATCAGGAAACTTGCGCCTCTGTGGCCATGATCCTGCTCAATCACCGTCTGGGTCTGCTGTACGGCGACACCAAGTACGAAGATGTGCTGGAGCAAACTCTGTACAACGGCTTCCTGGCCGGTGTAAATCTGAAAGGTGACCGCTTCTTCTATGTGAATCCGCTGGCCAGCGCTGGTAATCATCACCGCTCTGAGTGGTTTGGCTGCGCCTGCTGTCCGCCGAACGTGGCACGTCTGATGGCTTCGCTGGGTGAATATCTCTACGCGGAGAATGAAGATTCTCTGTTTGTGAATCAATTCGTGGCCGGTTCCGTGACAACGAAGATCGGCGGCAAAGAGGTGAAGGTGAAAGTGGACACGAGGTATCCCTGGGATGGTACAGTGAGATTTACCATGGATATGAGCGAGCCGGTGGAGTTTGGTTTCTATGTCAGACAGCCGGGCTGGGCTACTCAGGTGACACACTCCTGGCCGAGTTCTGCCAAGGTGCAGTCTGATAAAGGTTATGAATTCGCGCGCCGTGTCTGGAAGAAGGGTGACAGTGTGGTCTATCATTTCGGCATGGAACCTCAGCTGATCCTGGCCAATCCGAACGTGAAAGCCGATGAGGGTATGGTCGCGATCAAGCGCGGTCCGATCGTCTATTGTCTGGAAGGCATTGATCAGAAAGCAGAGCTGAAGGATATCTATCTGCCGCCGGAAACCAAACTGAAACCGCAGTTTGAAAAAGATCTGCTGGGTGGTGTGATGGTTCTGCAGGGCGACGCTCAGTTCTCGAAGATGCAGGTGAACTGGACGCAGACGCTTTATCAGCCGCTGCCGGCCGAAACACAGAAGAACGCTGACGGCGAGAAGGTGACTACACGCGGCAAAACTCCGATCAAAGCGATCCCGTACTATGCCTGGGATAACCGTGAGGCCTGCCCCATGCAGGTTTGGATCCCGATGGCTCCCAAGATGGAGGCTTATGCCACAGAAGGTCTGGAAGGCAGCGCGAAGGTCGAGCTCTCCCACACCAGCTACAACTGCTACATCGTGGGCATCAATGACGGAAAGACTCCCAAGAAATCCAATCAGCATCCGGGCGAACTGACGCACTTCTGGCCCCGCAAAGGCGGCGAGGAATGGGTCAGCTACAGCTGGGATAAACCGATCGAGACAGACGAAGTCCGCGTCTATTGGTTCGATGATACCGGAGTGGGCGAGATCCGTCCTCCTGTGAGCTGGAGTCTGGAATATCAGAAGGACAACGGCGAATGGGCTCCCGTGGAAGCGTCGAAGCCGTATTCCGTGGAACTGGATAAATGGATAGATGTCTCTTTCAAGCCGGTCAAGACAAAAGCTCTGCGCTTGAAAGTACAGCAGCAGGAGAAATTCGCCGTGGGCATCCACGAGTGGCAGGTCTTCCCGCTGGAATAGGTCATCAACAACGAAAGAGAACGATTTCTGAAAATGTTATCTCGTCGTAATTTTTTGAAGACAGGTTCTCTGGCCGGGCTCGCGGCAAGTGTGCCCGGCTGGATGACGAACGAAGCTCAGGCGGACGGTACCCCGTTCAACGCGGATGAGCTGGCACGCATACCGCGTGCCGCCGGTCGCGGAGTGATGCCGGTCAAGCCGAAGTTCCCGAACATCGGAGCGTTCACCACACTGCTGGGGGATTTTCACCAGCACACGGTTTTCTCTGACGGCGATCTGAGGCCGACGGCTCGTGTCGTTGAGGCCAAGAAAGAGGGACTGGATGTGATCTGTCTTTCGGATCATATCGAGGTGCGTCCTTTCAAGAACGAGATCGCGCATTTGGAACTGCGGCGCGGTTTTGAACTGGCCAGCCCACGGGCTCAGGCGGAGAATATCATCCTGGTGCCCGGATTGGAGATCACACGCGCCGAGCCTTATGCCAAGCATTTGAACGCGCTGTTCCTGACCGATTTCGATGCGCTGATCCAGGAGAAGCTGATGGACGCGGTTTATGCCGCGGCCAAACAGGATGCTTTCATTTTCTGGAATCATCCGGCCTGGGGTCAGAAGGAACTCAAGTCCACCTGGTATCCGGAAATGGATGTCCTCCTGAGGGAAGGTATCCTGAAAGGCTTCGAGGTGGTCAACGGCTTTGAAGGGGATGCCCGTGATTATCAGCCCGATGTCATGCAGTGGTGTCAGCGGTATAACGTGACGATGTTCGGCAATTCTGATTGTCATACCGCCACGGCTTATATGACCAACTGGAGCCTGGGAGAGCATCGTCCCATGACGCTGTTGTTCGTGAAAGAACGCAGTCTGGAAGGTGTGCGCGAGGCGCTGAATGAAGGGCGCACGGCAGTCTATTATTATCTGCCGGGTGTCCGCGATCTGCTGATCGGCAACGAGGTCTGGCTGAAAGCCATTTTCGAGAAGGCATTCAGCTTGAAATTGATGGATGAAGGTGTCCGCAAAGGAACAGCGACCGTCGTTTGCAAGAACGACCTTCCGTTCATTTTGGATCTGAAAGCGGCGGGGAACGGTGTGAAACTGCCTGAGACGCTGAGGATCCCGCCGGGAACCACCCGTCTGCAAGTGGAATTAGACGGCAGCATTCCCAGTGTGACCTTTGAAGTCCTGAATTTCGACATTGCCAAAGGCAGAAAGCTGAACTGTCAGATCGCTCTGAAATAGAGCGCTGTCCATCAGCCTGAAAAACAAAAAAGCTCCCGTTTGGGAGCTTTTTGCGTTGATTGAGAAAAAGTTTAGCTGATAGCCACTAAGGAGACGCGCTCATTCTTTTCATTGCGCACGATCCCCTGGGCCATGGGGTCCAGCGTCGGTACTCCGTCCACCAGAAACTGATAGCGGTGGTGTCCGTGGTGCATGGGAATCTGGATCGTCCAAAAGCCGTCGGCCTGTTTTTTCATAGGATGCACAGAGGGATCCCATTGATTGAAATCGCCTATCAGGCTGACAGACTGAGCGTCCGGCGCTTTGAATGAAAAGTTGTGAGCCTGTATCGAGCGTTTCGCTGAATACCTTTCTTCTCTTTTGAATCTATATTGTGATAAATCCATATTCTTTTTGAACCGTTTCTGCACGGAACACGTGCCTATGGTACAGCATAAAACGTGCCACCGCAAACAGAGATTGATCCCATTTTCATATTTTTTAAAAATGTTGACGGCATTCCGGGGGGAATCTACAATAACTCCGTGGGATTGTGAGAAATATCCTGTTAGATATTCAGAAGATCGGGAAATGGGATCAAATATGTGTCATGATGCATAACTGGTAGAATTGAATTGTTACAAACCATAATGATCTGTATGAGCAAGATTTCATTTATCACTTTTTGCGTAGAGTATTACGCGGAGCATATCGGCAAAACCGGGGCAGAGGTCTATGAACTGTTCAAGAAAGAAGGTGTGCTTGATTTGCTTGAAAACGATTATGAAGATCTGCATGGCATGGGGATGGAATACCTGATGCAGATGATAGGTGAATATCTTGGGAGTGCCCAATGCAGGGGAGAAATACACACATCCCACACGAAAGTCAGAACGGTCAACTTGCCGGAAATCGTTAAACTCATTGCTTCGCATTATCACGTTTCAGAAAAAGAGGCTCTCGATCAATTTTATTCCTCCGCAACGGGTGCGAGTTTTGGCGATGATGAAACTGGACTTTACGGACAGTCCGCTCTTTATCTGTTTGGTTTGTTTAAGGAAGAGCACGATGACATGTTGTTGGGTGCTGATAAACTTGATATCTTTTCAAAATAATTTTAATAACGGCTTTGATCCAAATCAGAACGAAAAAAATCCCCGGAGGGTTTCCTTCGGGGATTTTTGATTAGAGGGAGCGAAGTCCCTTGTTGTTTAGCGGGCCGGAGCCACTTTGACGGTCTTCAGAGTGACGGGACCCAGCATACCGGAAGTCA
>JAFZAR010000313.1 GCA_017557085.1 Verrucomicrobiota bacterium
GTCCAATACCTCTGTTTTAGCAAGATCCTGAAGGATCCCGTTCACCACCTGCGGATCTGTCTGATAAGTCTGTTCTCCGCTCAGGGAATTGGCACTCAGCCCGGTCGCTGTCCATGTATAGGTATCTCCTTTCTTTTCCAGCAGGAACGCTTTGTTTCTTAGTGTCTCTTCCGGAAACGCATTGAACAGCACCGACTGGATGTCGTTCGTCCGAACATCCCAAATCTTCATACAGCGGAAATCCTGTCAGGGTCTCATCAAGTTCCTCAAAAACTCTCCCTTTGCCAGTACCACATTCGTGTTCATGTCCGTTATCAGGCCGATATAGGCCAGATTGGTGTGAGTGATATCAATATTCCCGAACTGAATGAGTGTGTTCTTTTGTGCGGGATCATTTTCGTCTTTGTATTCAAAGGATATCTGCGCCTGGGGTCTGTCCAGACCGTATTCGATCATCTTCTTGGAAAGATCATCCCCGACATATTTTTCCACATGCCATTCTGAAAACTCTTTAAAAAGCTCCCGTACTTTTTCCTCATCCGCCCGGAACGGTGTCGGACTGAGAATATCCCAGCGGCTGGGATTGATCGTATTGCGCGCCAGCTCGAATCCATAAGGAGCGGGCCCCTTGAAATTGATTTTCTCTACCTGGTGTCTGTACGGCTGAAAGACCCGTGAATCTCTCCATCCGTTTTCATCTTTGGGGATTTGATCAAAAAAGTCAGCACTGGCCAGATAGACTTCGTCTTTGCCGGTGATCTTGAAAAACACTTCATCTTCGCCCACCGTCTTATTCCCCAAGTGAAATTCTGTCACGCTGTTTTTTTCACGCAGGGTGAGTCTTTGGAACTGGGTATCTGTTTTGATCCCGTATTCCTCGATTGTTCTTTTGTGCTTTTCTAATTCCTCTTTGGAAATATAGTCAGCTGTTGTCAGATTCTTAACGGACGCGATGATCTTTTCGATCGCAGCTTCATTCGCCGGATATTTGATAGGTGCTGTTAAATTCCAATGTCCGTTTACCTTGGCAACGCTTATCCATTTATCGGGCGTATAATAAAAATCAACCGTTACTATTTTGCCGGGATCCCAATCCGGGTATAGAAATTCACCCTTGGAAACAACAGTTTTCATCGGAGTGCGGTCTATCCAAAAAACGAACACACCCAGCACTACCGCCAGCGAAATAATCAACCATGTCGATCCTTGTTTCATGAAGCGATCCTTTTAATTGCGCTTGCGCATCCAGATAACAAACCCGACTCCCAGCACACCTCCCGGTATGATGAAGAGCATGATCCACATCAACAGATGGATCTGGGTCTGGCTCATGTTCAGCTGGTATTCCCGGATGGGGCGCGGCCCCAGATTGCCCACCAGCGCCGTGCGGTCCAGCAGCCAGTTCACCGTCAGCACCGCAAAGTCTCTGTTTCCGAATGCGGAGTCTATCCGCGCGTTATCCAGGAAATCCGCGTTCCCTGTCACTACGATGCGTGTCGTTCCTTTGCCGGCACCGATCCCCTGCAAAGCGCCTCTTTCCACTGAAACAGCCATGCTGAGTTCATCGCCCTTTTCATCAGGTGAAGCCTTCACATATTTCCCTTCCTTGTTCAGCTTCATCAGATAGCCTTCTTTGCTGGAGCGCAGCAGTTCTACCACTTGCGGCGCGTCCGGCGCGGGATCTTTGGATTCCAGTTTGCTTACTTCACGCGAAAGAGGCATGAACATTTGAGAATTGACCAGAGCCTGTGAAATTTTGCTCTGCATGTTGAAATTGGTGACGATCAAATTATTGTTCAGCACAGACAGCGGGTCATACACGATTCCATTGGTGACGCTCACTCCCCATTTTCCCAAAAGCTTTTCCAGATTTGTTTCCCGGCTCTGCGGCATCAGCAGGAACATTCGTCCGCCACGATCCAGGTATTCACCGATGTAATTAGCTTCATCTTCCATGAACGGATCACCCGGCCCGCTGATCACCAGCAGACTGCAATCTTCCGGAATCTTTTTCTCGTTCCAGATATTCAAACTTTTGATCTGAATATTGTTCTGGGTCAGGATTTCCGCGAACTTGGAATAGCCTGCCAGCTCCGAATCATCCTTGGGATTGTACTCCCGGTGCCCGGACGAGAAATACGCAACTTTTTCGTTATCCTCCATCAGCGAAACGATCGCCGCCGTGAAGAGCATCTCTCCTTTGAAACTCGCTCTTTTAACCTTCTGTTCAGAGCCGCCAACCACATCGGAGATATTATAATCGGAAAATTCCTTTTCATAGATGACACGCGGTGATTTTCCTTCTGTCTGGAAGATCACCAGATCCCGAAAATATGTCTTCTCTTCCAGCGCGGGCAGACTCAGCCGGTATTTGTTTTTGACGAGTTCCGCCGCCTGCGGATCTTGTGTGTAATCCACTCTCTCGACCTTGATGTGCGCGCTGACATCCTCATATTCTTTGAGCAGGTTATCAATGGAAACAAACAGCGGTGAATCCGACTTGAAGAGCACTACCACATGGACATCCTGCTTCAAGGATTTCAAAGCGGATTTCGTCATGGCTGACAAAATGGAAGTATCTTCCGAATCCAGATGCCAGCGGGAAAAATGGCGCATCCCCAGACTGTTCAGCAGCAGAATAATGACGATCATGCCCGCGATCGCGCCCAGCACGTTCAGCGCTATCCGGCGGCGGCGCTCACTTGAAAAACTCATTTCCGAATGATTCATCTCCATCTCCTCCATTGTAAAATGTGGTATGTCGCAAATAAAAAGAAAAAGGTCAGCGACCCAATGAAAATCAATGGCCGCGTATCCAAAATGGCCCGCGAGCTGTCGTTCATATAATCCGCCAGAGACAGCTTGGTCAGCAGCTGCAGCATTGGCCCGGTATCCGGCATGATGTACAGCGCCTTATAGCTCAGCATGAAGATCCCCATCCCCAGGGTGAAGCTGATCATTCCCGCCACGATCTGGCTTCGGGTGATGGACGAACTGAAACAGCCTATCGCCATATAAAGCGCGCCCACCAGCAGGATCGCGAAATAGGTGGTAAATACCGACGGGATATTCACGACTTTCGCGTCGTTCACATAAAATCGGAGGATCAGCATGGAGAGCATCACCGGCAGCCAGATGATCGCGTGGAACGATAAGGCTCCGCAGAATTTGCTCATCAGCACCTGGATGTCCGTCACGGGCGTCGTCATCAGTGTTTCGTAGGTATTGCTGGATTTTTCGCTGGCAAAGGACCGCATCGTGATGAGCGGCGCCGACAGCAGCATGATCAGCCAGAAATACCAGGAGCTGAAAAACATTTCCGTCAGCGTCATATCCGTCGGCTCCATATTCAGCCTCATCACCAGATCGGAAAAACAAACTCCCACCAGCAGCAATGCCGTGCTTACGATCACATAACCATTCAGCGAACCGAAATATATACCCAGTTCCCGCCTTAGCAATGTATTAAAAACCTGCATACTTTTTTATTCCTCCTCCTCTTCTTCCTCTTCTTCCTGCGAACGGGTCAGATAAACAAAGACATCCTCCAGCGAAGGCCGCTGCATCGTCAGCTCTCTCAGACCCCAGTGATTCTCTTTGGCCATTTCATAAATCTGCTCACGCGGATCGCTCGCTTCGGCTCCAAAGGAAAGGACACACCGGTAAAAATCTCCCGATGCCGCGGATATATCCACAGCCGCCACTCCTTTGAAATCTTTCCACGCGGATTTTAATTCTTCCAGCGGTGCCTTGATCTCCGCCACGATGCGCGCGGCTTGTCCCATGATGGACTGCAAGTGACTGGTATCATCCGAGGCCAGGATCTTTCCCTGATTCAGGATCACGACCCGCTTGCACGTCATTTCCACTTCGTGAAGGATATGACTGGAGATCAGCACGGTGTGTTTGGTGCCCAGATTCTTGATCAGCTGGCGCACCGCGCGGATCTGATTCGGATCCAGTCCCAGGGTCGGTTCATCCAGGATGATCAGTTCCGGATCGCTGACCAGCGCGTCCGCCAGTCCCACACGCTGACGGTAGCCCAAAGAAAGCTGTCCGATCATCTTGCGGTACACATCCGTCAGGTCGCATTCATTCATGACCGTATCGGCCCGCTCGCGGCTTTCTTTGATCCCCAGTCCTTTCAAACGCGCCCGGAATTTCAGGTAATCTCTCACCCGCATATCCGTGTACAAAGGATTGTTCTCCGGCATGTAGCCGATCCGTTTGCGGACTTCTTCGGACTGGTCGAAAATATCGAACCCGGCCACTCGCGCCGTGCCCGACGTTGCCGCCATAAAAGTGGAAAGGATCCTCAGCGTGGTGCTTTTGCCCGCGCCGTTAGGGCCCAGGAGACCGACGATCTCTCCGCGTTTGACAGAAAAATTCAAATTGCTGATCGCAATGAAATTCCCATAGCGTTTCGTCAGCCCCTTTACTTCAATCATCAAGTCCTTGTTGTCTTGCCCCATAACTCCGCCCCAAGTATAAAATCTCCTTGCTCGTGAATCAACTATCTATTCCTGTTCGTAAACCTGCACTTTCATGCTTCGCCAGCCGGGACCGGGCCAGCCTTTGGCATCCTTCCGATGATACACCACCGGATAATTCGGAACAAAATGACCTAACTGCCGTCCGCCCGCTTCCGGTTCATCTCCTTCAAACCAAATCCCTTTCAGACTGTTTGTCCATGAAAACGCGTCTTCTCCTATCCGGACGACTCCGGCCGGGATGACCAGTTTTTCCACATGACTGCAATCGGTAAAAGCATTGTTTCCAATGACTTTTAAACTTTTCGGCAGAATGAGTTCCTTCAAATTGCAGCAGCTGTAAAATCCCCGGTCTTCGATCTCTTCCAGTCCTTCCGGCAGGGTCACTCCTTCCAGAAAGGCGCATCCGTGGAATGCTCCTTCCCCAATGACCCGTACTCCGTCCGGCACGATATAACGGCCCCGCTTCCCTTCCGGGTAACGGACCAGCTTTTTCATATCCCTGCTGAACAGGACCCCGTCCCGGCAAACATATTTTTGGTTTTCAGGATCTAATGTAAAAGACTGGAGCTGAACACATTCATCAAAAGCCGCCAGCCCGGTTTCCGAAACACTGGCCGGCAGTTCCAGGGAAATCAGTTCCGTGCAGAACCAGAATGCCCTCTGACGGATCCGGGTGACACGCGAACCGACTTTGACCTTTTTGGCTTGGAGACAATTCCAAAAAGCCCACGGCGCGATCTCTGTCACCGGCTTGCCGCCGACCGTCTCCGGGATAACGATATCTTCTTCCGATCCAATATATTTCACCAGAGACACACCATCGGGGACATCCGCCCACAAGAAATCTGTCTCCGGGGTCCCTCCTTTCACGGAACAAGCCGCCCAGATAAATGCCATGCAAAACAGTAAAAATCTCATGTCTCCTCTCAACATCCCTCTCTTTTGTACCCTAAACCTCTTTCCAAGTCCAACTTTCTATTTATTTTATTCCATTTATTCCCGTTTCCATTTATAGTGTGCGGGTCTGAACGCAGTGTTCAGCTTCAATATCATCGCTTGGAAAAAAATCTAACCAAAGGCAGCCCGCTTCGGCTCATTGTTCTGTTTTCGATCCCACTCCTTTTGGGGAATTTCATTCAACAGCTTTACAATGTGGTGGATATGTTCATTGTGGGTCGAACGCTGGGGGCATCCGCGCTGGCCGCTGTCGGCTGTACGGGAAGCATCCTCTTCCTGATCATCGGCTTTGCTTTTTCGGCAACAGCCGGTTTCGGCATCGTCACCTCGCAATTCTATGGAGCGAACGATCTGGATGGTGTCCGCAAAAGTTTCTGCACCTCTCTGGTTTGTTCCATGATAACCGGGGTCTTCCTCACGGTCGTCTGCGTGACTTTCATAGACGATCTGCTCCTGGTCATGCAGACCCCCGATGAGATCTATGCCGATACCCGCCGCTATCTGATCATCATCTTCTGGGGGATGCTGCCGCTGTTGTTTTCCAACGTCCTGTCGAACACGATCTTAGCCCTGGGCGACAGCAAGACTCCTCTGTTTTTCCTCATCATCGCCTGCGGACTGAATGTCACTCTGGACTACGTTTTTATTCTCTGGTTCGGCTGGGGAGTTGCCGGAGCGGCCGCGGCCACCGTTATCGCCCAGCTGATGTCCGGGATCCTCTGCGTTTTCTATATCATCTATAAACAGCCGCTGCTGATCCTGCGCCGCCGGGACTGGCACCTCCGCTGGAAAGATCTGTCCCGCTCGATGAAAGTCGGTCTGCCCATGGGATTTCAGAGCAGCATCATCGCCCTGGGCTGTGTCATCGTTCAGACGTATCTGAACAAACTGGGGCCGGTCCCCGTGGCGGCGTATTCCATCTCCAACAAGATAGATATGTTCGCCTGTATGCCGCTGATGTCCTTCGGGATAGCGATGGCTACCTACGTCGGGCAAAACTACGGCGCGGGGAAATTTGACCGGATCCGGGACGGGGTCCGCCAGTGCTGCCGGCTTTCCCTTGCTTTCAGCATCGCCGCGGCCGGGATCAATATCCTTTTCTGCAAACAATTCGTGAGAGCATTTCTGGGAGGCGGCGAACCTGTGGTCGAAGAGCTTTCCCAGGTCTATATGTCCATGAACGCCACACAGTACTGGATCCTGTCGCTCTTATTCATATACCGCTACAGCCTTCAGGGTCTGGGCAAGAGTTTTGTCCCGACCGTGGCAGGTGTGATGGAACTGGTCATGCGTTTTCTGGCGGCCATATTACTGGTTGAACCGCTGGGATTTTGCGGTGTCAGCATGGCCAATCCGCTGGCCTGGATCGGCTCCGCTCTGCCGCTTTGGATCGCCTATACCTGGTTCATCCGTCATGCGCCCCCGCCGGGAAGTTTTATGGATGGACGTATGGCCCCGCGTGAAGTATGATGCCCCTGTTTGCGGAGAAATCATTTTGCTCCTACAGAATCAGATAAAATGAAAATAGCCGTTATTTCAGACATACATGATCACTTGCCGCTGCTCAGGCACGCCTTGAGCCGTATCCCGGAAACCGATGCCCTGATATGCTGCGGAGACTTGTGTTCCCCCTTCATCGTCAAAGCGTTAGGTTCCAGCTATCCCAAAGACATCTACATCGTCTTGGGCAACAATGACGGGGATCCTTACCTCATGTCGCTTCGCGCTAAGGAGTTCCCCCACATCCACTTTATCCCGAATTTCGCGGACTTTACTCTGCAAGGCAAACGGATCGCGGTCATCCATTATGACGATATCGCCCGGCCCATCATCGCCAGCGGATGGTATGACGTTGTCTGCTTTGGACATAACCACCGCTACGAAACCAGCACGGAAGGCCGGACCCGCTACATCAACCCCGGCGAACTCAGCGGAGTCTTGACGGGAGAACCGACCTTTGCCATTCTGGACACAGAGACAGACACTGTTGAAAAAATCAGTCTCCTTTAACACAACTTATTAAATAGAAAAGATTTGAACCATGGATAACACAAAACCGCTCGTTGGCATCATTATGGGCAGCACATCCGACTGGGAAGTGATGAAAAACGCCGCCGATAAACTGGAAGAATTGAACATCCCCTTTGAAATCAAGGTGATATCCGCGCACAGAACCCCCGATCTCCTGTTCCAATACGCCGGGAGCGCGGTGGAACGCGGCCTGGAAGTCATCATCGCGGGCGCGGGCGGTGCCGCTCACCTGCCCGGAGTGACCGCCGCCAAAACACCCTTGCCGGTGCTGGGTGTCCCTATGGAAAGCAAGTACTTAAAAGGAATGGATTCCCTGCTCTCGATGGTGCAGATGCCCGGCGGAGTCCCTGTCGGCACACTGGCTATCGGCAAACCGGGCGCGGTCAACGCTGCCCTGTTCGCGGCGGCCATCCTCGGCAACAAATACCCGGAGATCCGCAAAGCCTGGGAAAACTTCCGCTCCAAACAAACAGAGAAAGGGATCGCCAACCAGGACACTCTGGCTCAAAAGTAGTTCATTTTTGATATAACTCGAAGATACACAAAAACTTGTGTCTCTTTTTTGGTCTTTTTTCTAAAAATCCTGCTAAAAATTTTGGGCCATAGGGACAAAAATTTTTAGTGAAAATGGATTTATTCCTTGTCATTCTACTCTCCTTCTTTTAACTTATCTGCGTGAAATTTTTGTCCGTAGGGGCAAAAATTTTTAGTGAAGAGGGTCAGCTATGGAAATCAAACGCGATCTTTATCTGGACAGGATCAAGGTGAGACGTCATAACGGTCTTATCAAAGTCATTACCGGCATCAGGCGCTGCGGTAAATCCTATCTTTTGAATAATATTTTCTACAACTTCCTAATCAATAACGGGATCTGGGAAGATCACATCATTCAGATAGCCTTTGATGTCCGCAGCAGCAGAGAATGGCGCGATCCCGAAAAACTGTGTGAATACATCAACTCCAGAATGACCGACCAGAAAATGTATTATCTTCTTCTGGATGAAGTACAAATGCTGGATGATTTTTCTTCGGTCTTAAATGAATATCTGCGCCGTCCAAACGCGGATATTTACGTCACCGGCAGCAACTCCCGGTTTTTATCCACAGATGTCCTGACCGAATTGCGCGGCAGAGGTGACGAGATCCACATCTATCCCCTTTCCTTTTCTGAATATTCTTCTGCTTTTGAAGGAAATATAAATGACCAGTGGCAGGAGTACATTACTTACGGAGGTCTGCCTTTGACTGTCAATATGGAGACAGACGAACAAAAATCCAGCTACCTTAGTCATTTATTCATAGAAACTTATTTGAAAGATATCCTTGAAAGAAACCGGATCAAAAACGATGATGAACTTTCCGAGCTGATCAACATTCTGGCTTCGGATATTGGTTCTCTGACAAATCCTTATAAACTTTCCAA
>JAFZAR010000314.1 GCA_017557085.1 Verrucomicrobiota bacterium
ATCAGGATTTCTTGTTCCTCGGAGGGAACAGCCGGAATGAGAGAGTTGTCGGAGAATGTCCATTCATATTTCCAGATGAGACTGCCGTCTCTGGGGGAAAGCGCAATCGTTCCGCCTGAATAAGAAAGGATCAGCTGTTGGGTGGACATGTTAGCATAGGAAAGAAGAGAACATTCACCCGTTGATTTTGCTGTTGATACTTCCTTTATCCATTGAAAATGCCCTTCTTCCGCATCGAAACATATCAGCAGAAGTTGATGTTCTTTCTCCGTTTCAGCGATAAGATAGAGTTTTTCGTCATATAATAAAAAACAGGAATGTTCAAAAGAGAGCTTTTGGGAAATATGCGATTCTTTATTTAGATTTTTGCTCCAAAGAGTATCTCCATCATGGTTGAAAGCGACAATATCTCCGGTCCTAAAAAATGCCCAGACGCATCGAGGATTTGCAATAGGGGGAATGGATGTGATGGAATCCAGAAGTGATTTATTCTCTTGATCTTCTATCCGGGCGATTTCATTTTCCCAAACAGTTGTGCCGTTTTTCATGGCGATATCAAGAAGTAAAATCCGTCCATAGGATCCGGAACTTGTGATAAATATGTTGGTATTGTAGATGGCTGGTATGGAATAGTTATCGCCGGGTAGTGAAATATTCCAAACAATGTTAGTTTTATCAGACCATTCGACTGGCAGATTGGTCGTTGTTGTGGAACCGTTCATATCGGGACCACGCCACTGTCTCCAACCTTGGGCAATGATTTCTCCATCAAGGGATAAAAATGTAATCAGAATGAGCAGGAATATGGTTTTTCTCATCATAACACAACAGGGAAAATGCTAACAAATTCCATTTTCATAACAAAGAAAAGAACTGCCGGAAAAGAAAATTATAAAAAAAGAAGATCAGAGGTTGACTTTACCAGAGGACAGAGTTATTATTGCTCCCAGCTTAGATGCACTAACTTATGATGAATAGACGCATAAACAAAGGAAATAAAGCATTTACACTGATTGAACTGTTGGTGGTAATTGCTATTATCGCAATTTTGGCAGGAATGATTCTTCCAGCTCTTTCCAAAGCAAAGGAAAAAGCTCAACGTACAACTTGTGTCAGCAATTATAAACAGATATTGCTGGCCATGCTCATGTATTCTAATGACAGTGATGATCGTATGCCGTGGCCGAACTGGGGAACGGCAGCGGAAGGTAAACCAGATGGTTGGCTGTTTACTTACAAGTATGGCGCAAATGGTTCAAAGAGAGCGGATACTCGTAAGTCCCTGACTTCAGACGCAGCTCTGAATCTTGCCAAAACAAATTACAGTGCAGGACTTTACTGGCAATACACGAAATCCCAGAAAGTTTATCAATGCCCGAAAGATAAACCGGCTAATGATCCGAAGTTCTTTGATCGTCCAAACCAGCTTTCCACCTATGTTATGAATGGCGCGGTTTGTGATTTTGGCGGACGCAGTGAATCTTTCAAGTTATCCACTTTCAGACCCACTGCTTATGTTTTCTGGGAGCCGGATGCAAAATTAGATGCTGATGGTCGTACAACGAGTGTGTATAATGACGCATCCAGTTTCCCAAGTCCTTCCAGTGGTGAAGGTATCAATGACTGGCACAGCGGTGGCGGTATTGTCGGGAATTTCTCAGGTTCGTCCACCTTTATTTCAAAGAAAGGTTTTGTCTCTGAGGGCAGTTATGCTCCCAGCCTCCTCTGGTGTGTTCCTAATGACCAGTACGGTGGAGCCGGTACCAAGAACCCGTCGTAATTTGAGTTATCTCTCAGTGAGAGGATAATATGAAAGAGTCATTCGATGCAGAATGGCTCTTTTTTAGTTTATAAATTTACCTGCATAAAGCTTTTTTATTTTCGTGATAAGGGAGTTTTGCTAGAATCACACGCATGAGGTTAAAACTGATGAAGAGGTTGATTTCTTATGCGTTGGCGTTAAGCGCGTCAGCCATGATTTTGAATACGACGAATGTTCTCGCGGCTGAAACATCCGCAGAGTCAAAAGGCACATGGATCTGGTATCCTGGGGATTATGAGATATGGCTGGTAAATGAGATGAATAATCGCCGCACAGAGCGTGGTTCATTCTATCCGCCTTATCTGTGGAGGATAGATAGCGATTATCCCATTGTTGAATTTAGAAAAAGCGCAAAACTGA
>JAFZAR010000315.1 GCA_017557085.1 Verrucomicrobiota bacterium
CCTTTTTGAAAAAGGGCTGCACCAGCTGTCACAAAGGTCCGGGATTGGGAGGCAAAGGCTTTTACAAGATGGGACTTCACAGACCCTATCCTAACAAAGAGGATCTGGGGCGTTTCGATGTTACGGGCAAGAACGCGGATAAACTCAAATTCAGAGTTCCGAATCTGCGCAATGTCGAAGTCACAGCCCCGTATTTCCATGATGGCAAGGTAGCCACTCTGGAAGACGCAGTGGATATGATGGGGGATATCCAGATCAAAAAGAATCTTACCGAACAGGAGAAGGCGGATATCGTTTCCTTCCTCAAAACTTTGACCGGTAAAGAGCTGTCCAGGTAATTTTCTTTGGCAAAAATGTGAAACGGTGCTGTGGTATTTCATTGCACCGTTTATTTGTAGGGTATGAGATCATTTTGGGTTTATTTGTGGATGATTTGCGGACTTTGTCCGCTGCTGGCGGCAGACGATCAGACACCGCCGCCGGCTGAAAATGCGGACTCCGCGCAGAAGGTTGTCATCCTCCAGCCTCCCACTCCGGAGGAGGAAGCGGCACGTACCGCGGTGGTGTATAACAAGCTCCATCCGGCTTCGTTGGAGATCGCCCGGCACTATATCCAGTCGCGAAACATTCCCGAAGATCATTTGATCGAATTGTCTCTGCCGTTTACAGCCGGAATCGAGCGCGCGGATTATGAACAGCGCATAGAGGAACCGATCCGCAATGCGCTTTCTGAGAAAAATCTTCTGCTGACAAGCTCCAATACCGTCAGCACGAATGCTATCCGTTACCTGGTCCTTTGCCGGGGGATCCCGTTTGTCATATTAAATCAAAAAGGGGAAGAGCAGAACAGCAGGGATAAAACCGGCGCGGCGGTGGACAGCGAGCTGGCCAGTCTGCCTTTAAGACTTCTCAATTCACCTCGCGGTTATGAGGGACAGCTGCGGTGTTTTGCCGCCGGATTATCCAATCCGTATATCATTGGGCCTCGAACCGGAGTGCTGATGACCGCGCGTCTGGACGGCCCCAGCGACAGGATTGCGAATGGTCTGGTGGATAAAGCCTTGCAGGCGGAAAAAGAAGGTTTGTGGGGAAAATGTCTGTTTGATGTTCGCGGACTGACGAACAGCGGTTATTTACAGGGGGATCTCTGGCTGAGAGGTGCAGCGGAGGTTTGCCGGCTGTACGGATTTGAAACCAAGGTAGATACACATTCTGAGACTGTTTCCGGGGATATGCCTCAGGATGCTTTGGCCTTTTACGCAGGCTGGTATGATTACAATGCCAGCGGCCCGTTCAGGAATGGTCTGGCGGAATTCATGCCGGGTGCTTTTGCTTATCATCTTCATTCTTTCAGTGCGCAGAATATTTTCACGACTTCCAATCACTGGGTTGGGCCTCTGCTGGATAGAGGGGCTACTTGCACAGTCGGTTATGTGGATGAGCCTTTTCTGGGCTGTACGCTCAATGTGGAAGCCTTCACGGAGTGGATGCTGAGAGGTGCTTCCTTTGGCGAGGCGGTCTATCACGCGCTGCCCAGCCTTTCCTGGCAGACGACCGTGATCGGCGATCCGCTCTATCGGCCTTTCAAACTGACGTTCATTGACCGCTATATGGAGACGGTCAGCCAAAACTCGGATCAATCGGGCTGGGCCGAAGTGACCGCCGCCAATCGGGCTTTGATAAAAGGGGAACAGCCGGAGATCGCCGTCTCCTCAATGGAAGATGAATTCAAAGCGCGTCAGGGGGACTACGCGGAAGGCGGCTGGCTCCTGTCCTATTATGAAAAAGAGAAAAAATGGGAGGATGCTCTGAAAGTCTGCCAGCAGATGCTGAAGAAGCTGGGTACGGATTCTGCCGTCAGACGTTGTTTTCTCCTGATGAAAGAGGCGGAACTGTGTGCCCAGATGAAAAAATACGACCTGGCTAACAGCCGTTTTTCCACTTTATATGAGGAGTACCCCGCTCTGAGAAAGGAAAAAGGCTTCCTGGAACGCTGGAAGAAAATTGCCAAAAGCGCGAAAGCCCGTTCCGATCTTCGCAAAATACAAGAGGCTTTGCGGGAGATTGAATCCTATTCGGAGTGATGATGATGGTGGTGGTGATGCCGGTGTGAGTGTTCAGCCGACGGTATTGCCGGCCGTGGCAGACTTTGGTAAGCCGCCAGCAGCACAACGAACAGCCACGACACAGACAGCACATAGAAAGGCAGATCCACAATGGCATGGATCAGTGCCGTCATGAACGCGAAGATAAAACTCGTCCTCAAAAAGAAATTCCCGCGCCGTGTGATCCAGGGCAGCAGCAGTCCCCAGAGCAGAAGAGATACGACCATGGTCGTGCCGACATTGCCGAACTCGACCAACAGCTGAAGCCAGTCGCTGTGCGCGGAAGGATAGTGGTTCTTGGTGGGGATGGATTCGCCCACATACATTTCATACATGGAGTAGTAGGCTCCCGCGCCGATACCGTAGGTGGGATAATCGTGATAGATGGGCCAAGTCGCTTCATACTGCCTCAGACGAGCTTCGCTTTCGGTATCTTTCAGGCGCAGAGCGTCTTTGCCGGTAACTTCCAGACTCATAAAGATGGCTCCAGCAATCAGCACGATGCCGAGTCCCACAAAGATGAGGGAAGACTTTCTCCCGCGCAGGGCATCAAAAGCGATCAGCAGGATCATCAGTATCGCTATGGCTGAACCGATCCAGACACCGCCGCGGCTGATGGCGATCCAGACACCGCCGAAAACGAACAGTCCCATGATGGCAAGTATCAGGTATTTATTGGCGCAGGTGCGGATGAAGGGCAGACCCCGTCTTTCATAGCGGGAACGCATCGTCCACCAGAAAGCGATCCCCAGCGGCCAGAGCAGGTTCATATACTGTGCCGCGGTAGAGCGGTAACCGTAAGGTCCAAAGGAGTTATTGACACCGGCCCAGGTGGTTCGTTCCGCGATCCAGAGGAGTGTGGTCGTCTTGTCCAAACGCATGAGCGAGCCCACGATCACCATGATGAAAGCGCTGGTAAGTGCTACCCAGAGAAAGCGTACCATTCGTGCCGGCAGAACGGCATCCTGTTCGGCGGAGCGCCCGGTCATAAAGAGGAATCGCGCTCCGAAACATGCGCAGAACAAGCACAGATATTGTATTAAGTTAAAGCCGGTGTACCACTTATCCATACTGCTGGGCAGATGCTCATTGTAAGGATAATCTTTGAAAAGGTATTCTCCGGGGATGTAATCCGATTGGGCATTGACCCACTGGATGAAAACATAGAGCAGACAGATCAGTCCCAGTGCCAGAAAGATCCAGTCGGCCCAGCCCCAGAGTTTTGGCCGATGGTAGTGGCCGCGGTCGAAATAGCGTGCCGTAAAGACCTTGTCCATCAGGGCCAGCAGGGCGGCCGAGAGAAAGAAAACGCCGGAGCCGATGCTGAGAGTATAGATAGACCAAGGTTCTGTAGTTCCCAGCGCCCAGGGCCCAAAGAGAACCAGCAGAAGGAAAAGCCCTTCAACGAAATAGCCGAATCTTCTGACTAAAGGATGGACGGGAATGCCGTAGTCGCTGCTCATAAAGACTATATCTGTTGGATCGCGCGGATGATTTTTTCCTGATCTTCAGCGGGCAGATAGGGAGACATCGGCAGACACAGGACCTGACGGGATGCTTTCAGGGCTTCCGGGAAATCTTCGGGCGCGTATCCCAGGTTCGCGAAGATGGGCTGTTCATGGATACAGCGGGAATAGTGTGTCACGGAAGGGATGCCCTGCGCCGCCAGTGCGGTTTGGACTTTGCCGCGGTCTTCAAAACGCAGAGTGTACTGAGCGTACACATGCAGATTGTTGGGGGAGACATAGGGTGTGACGCAGGCATTCATCAGATCATTGCTGTAGCGGTCGGCTATTTGATTGCGTTTTTGTATCTCGTCCTCAAAAACTTCCATTTTGGCCAGCAGGATGGCGGCCTGGATGCTGTCCAGACGCGCGTTCATGCCCAGCATCAGATGTTCATCGCGCTTGGGACTGCCGTGATTGCGCAGCATGATGAACTTTTTGTAAAGCGCCTCGTCATTGGTAAAGAGCGCGCCGCCTTCGCCATAGCCGCCCAGGGGCTTAGCCGGATAGAAACTGGTGCTGCCGATCAGGGAGGCTCCGCAGCTGTGGAGCTGTTTGCCGTCGGCTGTGCGCTGTTGAGCGCCAAAGCTTTGGGCTCCATCCTCGATCACGGCCAGACCGTGTTTGGCGGCGATGGCATTGATCTTTTCCATGTCCGGCATCTGACCGTAAAGGCTGACCGGGATGATCGCCTTGGTGCGCGGGGTGACCGCCTGTTCAATGAGAGCCTCATTGATGCAGAACGTATCCGGGCGGATGTCCACAAAGACCGGTTTTGCCCCCACGATGGCAACGACTTCCGCCGTAGCAAAGAAGGAATAGGGGACTGTGATGACCTCATCTCCGGGCCCGATACCCAGCGCGCGCAGAGCCATTTCCAGCGAAACCGTACCGGATCCCGTGGAAACACAAAAACGCGTCCCCGCGTAAGCCGCCAGTTTGGTTTCTAATTCTGTGACCTCAGGTCCCAGAATGTACTGACCATGGTTGAGAACATTTTCGATCCGTTTCTTAACAGACTCGCTGATAAGCTGATATTGAGCTTGAAGATTGATAAATTGCATGACTTCTTTTCCGGAACTCGCCCGGCAGGGAATAATCTAAGAGGAATCCGCGAAAAAAACAATCTAAATTCCTGTCTCGCATTTTGCTTTGGCGAAATGGAGTTAGTGTGCTTTTTTGCGGCAGGCGTGTTTAGATCTATTTGAAAAGAAGTCTTGACTCATTCCATGTTTTTCAAGAAGATGATTACTGATTTATGGATAACTATAACTGTCTTATCATTTTTATATTAAGAATGTTTTAATCTGTTATGAAAATTATAGAAATTATCCTCGGTTTAATTGTATATTTATTAATTGCACTTGTAACCTCGTTCCTCTGCTCTATCTTGGAATCTGTGCTGATGTCAACGCCAATTTCGTATATCACCATGCGTGAAGAAGAAGGTAGTCGTAGTGCGACGTTATTCAAGAAATACAAGTTATCGCCAGAGCAACCTTTGGCTGCAATTTTGTCGTTGAACACCATTGCCAAC